>JAEHCY010000089.1 GCA_016880695.1 Chromatiaceae bacterium
TGATGCCACTGGATCCGCCGCCTGTTGCGAAGATCCTACAACAAAATGCGATACGAATCGCAAAATATCGGTCGCCACGCGTCGGCGCAGGACATTAGCGGTAAATTTACCACGAACTCAAGCGATTCGCGAAACCCAAGCCCAGCCTTGGCCTGTCGTTTGTTGCCGGCCGTCGATTGGCGCCCTCAACCACCGGAGGCCTGCCCCCGGGGAGCGCCCAACTCCCCAATGCGCGACGCCGAGCCCTCGGGCCGAGCGGTTGTCCATGGTCCCCGATCGCAGGGACTATACTAGGCGGCAGTGCGGGACTGGCCCGCGGCACCACCCATCCATTGGACTAACAACAAACCGACAAGCGAAAGTCATGACCACCATCCACCACCAAGATCTCATCGCGAGCATCGCCGAGGCCCTGCAGTTCATCTCCTACTATCACCCGAAGGACTATATCGACGCCCTCGCGGCGGCCTACGCGGCGGAGGAATCCCCGGCCGCCAAGGACGCCATGGCGCAGATCCTGATGAACTCACGCCTGTGCGCCCAGGGTCACCGCCCCATCTGCCAGGACACCGGCATCGTCACCGTCTTCATGAAGATCGGTATGGAGGTACGCTGGGACAGTGGCGGCCTGAGCATCGAGGACATGGTCAACGAGGGGGTGCGCCGTGCCTATCTGGACCCCGACAACAGGCTCCGTGCCTCCATCCTCGCCGACCCCGCGGGGGCCCGCAGCAACACCCGCGACAACACCCCCGCCGTGATCCACATGACCCTGGTGCCGGGCCATGAGGTCGAGGTCTCGGTGGCGGCCAAGGGCGGTGGGTCGGAGAACAAGTCCAAGTTCGTCATGCTCAATCCCTCAGACAGCATTGTGGATTGGGTGCTCAAGACCGTCCCCACCATGGGCGCCGGCTGGTGCCCTCCGGGCATGCTGGGCATCGGCATCGGCGGTACCGCTGAGAAGGCCATGCTGATGGCGAAGGAGGCGCTGATGGAGCCCATCGACATCCAGCACCTCAGGGCGCGCGGTCCCTCGAATCGGCTCGAGGCGCTGCGGCTGGAGCTCTACGACAAGGTCAACGCGCTCGGTATCGGCGCCCAGGGCCTCGGTGGCCTCACCACCGTGCTGGATGTGAAGATCAAGGACTATCCCACCCACGCCGCCTCCCTGCCGGTGGCCATGATCCCCAACTGCGCCGCCACCCGGCATCTGGAGTTCACCCTCGACGGCAGTGGCCCCGCGGTGATCACGCCCCCGCGCCTGGACGACTGGCCGGCGGTGAGCTGGCAACCCGCCGCCGACGCCATCCACGTCGACCTCGGCCGGATCACCCACGAGGAGATCGCCGCCTGGCGGCCCGGCGATCGCCTGCTCCTGAGCGGCAAGCTTCTCACCGGCCGCGACGCGGCCCACAAGCGCATCGCTGAGATTCTCGGGCGCGGCGAGCCCCTGCCCGCGGGGGTGGATTTCCGTGGCCGCTTCATCTACTACGTGGGTCCCGTCGATCCGGTGCGCGACGAGGTGGTCGGCCCCGCCGGCCCCACCACCGCCACACGGATGGACAAGTTCACCGACCTGATGCTCGGGGAAACCGGCCTCATGGGCATGGTCGGCAAGGCCGAGCGCGGTCCCGCCGCCATCGAGTCCATCCGCAGGCACGGCGCGGTCTATCTCATCGCCGTGGGCGGCGCCGCTTACCTGGTCGCGAAGGCGATCCGCGCCTCCCGCCTGGTGGCGTTCGAGGAGCTCGGTATGGAGGCCATCCGCGAGCTCGAGGTCGAGGACATGCCGGTGACCGTGGCGGTGGACGTGCGCGGCGACTCGGTGCATCGCAGCGGACCGCGGGAGTGGCGCATGCGCATCGGCAAGATCCCGGTGGTGGAGGAGTAGACCCATGCCCGATTACCGCGCGTTCCGCATCCACAACGACGAGGCCGGTTATCGCGCCGGGATCGAGGGACAATCACGGATCGAGCCCCAGGCGGGCGAGGTGCTCATCCGCACCCGCTACTCCAGCGTCAACTACAAGGACGCCCTGGCCGGCACGGGCAAGGGTCGCATCCTGCGCCGCTATCCGCTGATCGGCGGCGTGGACAGTGCGGGAGAGGTGGCGGCGTCCGCCGACAGCCGCTTCCGCGAAGGCGATCCGGTGGTCGTCACCGGTTACGGCGTCGGCGTCACCCATGACGGCGGCTATGCCGAATGGCTCAGGGTCCCCGCCGACTGGGTGGTACCCTTACCGTCCGGGCTAGACGCCTTCTCCGCCATGGCGCTCGGCACGGCCGGGTTCACCGCCGCCCTCGCCCTGTACCGTATGGTCACCAATGGCCAGCGCCCCGACCTGGGCCCGGTGGTAGTCACCGGCGCCACCGGCGGGGTCGGATCCATCGCGGTGGACCTCTTGACCCAGCTCGGTTACAGGGTGACGGCAGTGTCGGGCAAACCGGAGCACCGGGGCTTCCTCGAGCACTTGGGGGCCAAAGACATCATCGGCCGCGACCAACTGCCCGGCGGCAACCGGCCCCTGGAGACCGCCGTCTGGGCCGGAGCCGTCGACAACGTGGGCGGCGAGATGCTGGCTCAGCTCACCCGCACAATGAAGCCCTGGGGCAACATCGCCAGCATCGGACTGGCCGGGGGCCATGAGCTGCACACCACGGTGATGCCCTTCATCCTGCGGGGCGTGAGTCTGCTTGGGGTGGATTCCGTGGACTGCCCCTACCCCATCCGCGAGGAGCTGTGGCGGCGTCTCGCCCACGAATGGAGACCCCCGCATCTGGAGGAGATCGTCTCGGAGGTCGTGACCCTGGAGGGATTGCCCGAGGTCTTCGAGCGGATGCTGGGGGGCCACACCCGTGGCCGGATTGTGGTCGCAACCTCAGCCCGCGACTGACCTGGCGCGGGCACTGCCCGCACGGGCCCTCCCCTCACCCCCCTGGCTCCGGCAGGAACAGCCGGGTGCGCAAGGCGTACCCCGGGCCAGAGTCGCGAATCAGCGGCGGCGGTGCAGCTCGTCGTCGCGATAGTGCACGTCCACCCAGCACTGCGGCAGTGACTCATTGGAGAGGAAGATCAGATCGCTCTTGACGAAGGTCTCCGGCTCCTGCAGCTCCTCGCCCGCGTGGTAACGGCCGACGAGGATGACGTGGATGGGATTGAACAGGTCGCGCAGGCTCAGTACCTCGACCAACTTGCCGCTCTCTCGGTGCTTGAGAAACATCGCCGCATCTCCTCTGACGACACCTCTAACCTACCTTCAGTATGGCGAGCCTGCCGGCGAAAACAAGCCGGACCGTCGCCTGCCTTGGGCTTTCCGATGATCGGCGTCAAGCGGACTGGGCGGCCCACTCGGCGGGGGTGAAGGTCTTGATCGACAGGGCGTGCAGCTCGCCGCTCTTGATCTCGGCGTTGACGCTGGCCAGCACCAGCCGCTGCTTCGCCAGCGGCGACTTGCCGGCAAACTCGGGGCTGATGACCACCGCATCAAAGTGGCTGCCGTCCCCGGTGACGGTCACCTCGGCACCGGGCAAACCGGCACGGATCAGGGCCTCAACGGCTTTTGGGTCCATGGTGCTTGGATCTCCTCATGGGCTGTGATCAGGGACGGGACAAACGGAAGTCCCATTCGTTGGGTAAGCGCCGATCACCCCGAGTAGCGGCAAAGTAGGTGGAGCGAGAGGCGGGCCAGCCGCAACCGCCGAATGCGCAACTACAGCTCCCGGGTGGCGAGAAAACGGATCTCCGGCCAGCGCTCCTGGGTCAGCTCCAGGTTGACCCGGGTCGGCGCCAGGTACACGAGCTGCCCATCGCCGTCTTCCGCAAGGTTCTCAAAGGTCTTCTCCCGGAAGCGCTGCAACAGCTTGGCATCCTCGCAGCGTACCCAGCGGGCGGACTGAACGCTGATCGGCTCCGCCCGGGCCTCCACCCCGTACTCACCCTGCAGGCGATAGGCCGCCACATCGAACTGCAACGTGCCCACGGCGCCGAGGATGATGTCGTTGTTCTTCAGCGGACGGAACACCTGGGTTGCGCCCTCCTCGCAGAGCTGCACCACGCCCTTTTGCAGGGCCTTCATGCGCAGGGGATCCTTAAGGATGATGCGGCGGAACAGCTCCGGGGCAAAGTAGGGGATGCCCTCGAACTTTAGATCCTCACCCTCGGTGAAGGAGTCGCCGATCTGGATCGTCCCGTGATTGTGCAGTCCGATGATATCGCCGGGCCAGGCCTCCTCCACCTGACGCCGCTCGTCGGCCTGGAAGGTCACGGCGTTGCTCACCGCCACGGCCTTGCCAGTGCGCACCTGGTAAAGCCGCATCCCCTTCCGGTAGGCCCCCGAGCAGATGCGCACGAAGGCGATGCGATCGCGGTGCTGGGGATCCATGTTCGCCTGAATCTTGAACACGAACCCCGAGAAGCGCTCCTCCTGGGGCTCTACCCACCGCTGGCGGGCCGCCCGCGGTCGCGGTGCCGGGGCATACTCGACAAAGGCGTCGAGCAGCTCCTTCACCCCGAAGTTGTTGAGCGCGGACCCGAAAAAGACCGGCGTCTGCTCCCCGCGCCGGTAGGTATCGAGGTCGAAGGGGTGAGAGGCGCCGTGCACCAGCTCCACCTCTTCGCGTAGCTCGTCCGCCTGCTCGCCAAGCACCGCGTCCATGCGCGGGTTGTCGAGCCCCTCGATCACCTCACCGGTGCGAATCTTCCCCCCATGCTGGGCGCTGAAGAGGTGGGTCTTGCCGGAGCGCAGATCATAGACCCCGCGGAAACGCTGACCGCTCCCGATCGGCCAGGTGATGGGGGCACATTGGATTTTGAGCACATGCTCGATCTCATCGAGCACCTCCAGGGTATGGCGCCCCTCGCGGTCGAGCTTGTTGATGAAGGTGAGGATCGGGGTGTCGCGCAGACGGCATACCTCCATCAGCTTGATGGTCCGCTCCTCCACGCCCTTGGCTGCATCGATGACCATGAGCGCGGAGTCCACCGCCGTGAGGGTGCGGTAGGTGTCCTCGGAGAAATCCTCGTGACCCGGGGTATCGAGCAGGTTGACGACGGCATCCTTGTAGGGGAACTGCATCACCGAGGAGGTGACCGAGATCCCGCGCTGCTTCTCGAGCTCCATCCAGTCCGAGGTAGCGTGGCGCGCCGCCTTGCGCCCCTTGACCGTACCGGCCATCTGAATGGCCCCGCCGAACAGCAGGAGCTTCTCGGTCAGCGTGGTCTTACCCGCATCGGGGTGAGAGATGATGGCGAAGGTACGCCGTGTACTCTGTTGTTCCTGAAGCTCGGACATCATGAGGCGCCAGATTCGATCGCAAACACCCCGAGGCCAACGCCCCGGGCAAAAACCTTACCAGTAGGCCTCAATATGGCGACGCGACGGCAAATTACACCCCCGCCCGCGGGCTCGCCGGAGAACCGGGAACGCAATGACGGTGCCTAAGCTCATAGCGCCGCCTGACGAGGGACCTCGCGGGGGGCGACAACCGCAAGTCCCCGCGCGCCGAACGGGGACAGGCCGGTGATCCGCTCCGCCTCGGCGGGGGGACTATAGAGAAGCCCCTGGGCCTCGTCGCACCCCTCCGCCAGGGCTAAGCGGTGCTGGGCTTCGCTCTGCACCCCCTTGGCCACGACGCGAAGCCCCAGGGCCCGGGCCATCGCCACCGTGGCCCGCAGAACGGCCGGTTGATTCCCCTGGCCCCCGGCGCTGGCGTTCAGCTCCGCCTGGATCTTCAGGCGCCGGAAGCCATAGCGCACGAGATCGGAGAGGGAGAAGGATGCGCTGCCGAAATCATCGATGATCAATCCACAACCGAGCTCCTGGAGCTCGGCGAGGTTGCGCCAGCCGACCGCGTCACAATCGCGCAGGATCGGCTCGGCGATCTCCAGCTCCAGCCGTCCAGAATCGGCCCCCGACTGCTCGAGGATGGCGGTGAGGCGGCGGCTGAAGTCGGGCCGGAGGATCTGCGGCCTTGAGAGGTTCACGGAAACCGAGAGCCCCTGGCTCCCATCGTGTGCCCACTCGACCAACTGACGGCAGGCCTCGCGCAGGGTCCACTCCCCGATCCGGTCGATGACGCCGGTCACCTCCGCCAGATGCAGAAACCGCCCCGGGAAAACCAGACCTAACTCCGGATGGCGCCAGCGTAACAGGGCCTCCACCGCCACCAGAGCGCCGTCGCGGAGATCGAACAGCGGTTGATAGAGGAGCATCAACTGCCCGGCGTCCGCCGCCTCGCGCAGGCGCAACTCCATGGCGTACCGCTCGGCCGCCAGATCCGTGAGCTGCGGGGTGAAGAAGCGGAATCCGCCACCCCCCTGCTGCTTGGCGCGGTACATGGCGGCATCCGCCTGTTTGAGCAGGACACCCGCATCGGTACCCTCATCGGGAAACAGGGTCGCACCGATGCTGGCCGAGAGGCGGAACTCGTAGCCCCGCAGCGAAAAGGCCTCGTCGAACACCCCGGCGAGCTTGCGGGCCACGCTGGCCGCCTGCTCGGGCTCCTTGAGCTGCTCGACGATGACCGCGAACTCGTCTCCGCCGATCCTGGACACCAGGTCTTCCCGGCGGGAGATCTTGCGAAACCGCTGCGCCGCCCGGATCAGCAGCTCGTCGCCGACCTGGTGACCCAGGCTGTCGTTGATCGCCTTGAAGCGATCGAGATCGATGAACAGGAGCGCCCCGCTCAAACCCGAGCGCTGCGACCGACGGATGGCCCGCTCCAAACGGTCGCGGAACAGCGCCCGGTTGCTCAGGCCGGTGAGCGGGTCGTGGGTCCCCACGTGGTTGCGCCCCTGCGGCCCATGGCCCCGTTCCACCAGCTCCGTGAGACAGACCACAAAGAAGGCGGCTTCGGCCTTGTGGTCGCTCACCCGATAGAGGCTGACCCTTGCGGGCGTCTCACCGCCGCGAGCGTCACAGATCCGCAGCTCACCGCTCCACACCCCTTCCCTGGCCACCTCCGACCACATCAGCCCCGGCGGAGGCTCCGCCTCGCTGGGACTGGTGAGAAAACCGATCTCCCGCCCCAGCATCTGCTCGGCCTCCAGGCCGGTCAGCCGCACAGCGAGCGGGTTGGCGGCCACCACCCGCCGGGCGCCATCGAGCACGAGCATCGCGGGGTTGATGTCCCCGGCGTGGGACGGCACTCGGGGCAACTCATCGGCGATGCTGCCCCCCTCCAGGGCATGGCCAATGCGCTGAGCGAGCCGCGGTTGGCTAGACTCGCCCGCCGCGGCGGGAAGCGGCCCACCCACCGCTTGATGAACCGCCTCCAGATCCGCCTCGATCTCCCAGTAGGTCTGATCCACCCGATCGAGGAAGCGCCGCCAGGCGTCGGCGTCTTTGGGAAGGTGGCCGGGGCCGCAACCGAGCTCCTTGAGCTGCCGCTCCAATAGGGGATGGATCACCGGCATACCGACCTCCGTGGCCCTGCCGCTAGGCTGAGCAACCCACCCCGGTCCGCACCTCCACCGCGCCGCGGGGGGCAGGTGGCCACCGGACGATTGATCGGTGCAACGTCGGTCACACCAGCGCCTTGGTCATCACCAGGGCGTCCTCGCGCCCGGCACCCTTGGGGTAGTAGCCGCGCCGCA
>JAEHCY010000625.1 GCA_016880695.1 Chromatiaceae bacterium
GGCTCCGAGATCAAGGACTGGCTCGTCAACACCAACTACGAGTGCGTGATCCTCGACGAGGCGCACCGCGCACGGCGGCGCAATCTGGGGCCGGGTAAGGAGTATGATCCTGCTGAGCCGAACAATCTGTTGCGCTTCCTCTGGGACATCTCCCGGCGGACCCGAAGCCTGTTGCTCGCCACCGCAACCCCGGTGCAGCTCCATCCCATCGAGGCCTGGGATCTGATGGATGCCCTTGCACGGGGCTCGGAAGCGGTCCTGGGGGGATACGGCAGCCAGTGGCGCAAGCCGCGCCATGCCCTGGAGCTGCTGCTCGGTGCGGCGCCGCTTCCGACCGAAGACATCGACCTGTGGGGCTGGATGCGTAATCCTCTGCCGCCAGCGGCCGAGGGACCGGACTACAGCACTCTACGCCGATCCCTGGGAATGGCCGACAAAGATGCCATTGCACCCGGCGGCAGCTTCGACCGTCTGCGCCCGCAGGACCGAGCGCGAGTACGTCGGATCTTCCCAAGATTCATCGAGCGTTCCAATCCTTTCATCCGCCACATCGTTCTGCGTACCCGCGCGTATCTGGAAACCACCCTCGACCCCGAGACTGGAGAGCCCTTCCTGAAGCCCGTGGGGGTTCGTCTCCACGGCGAGCGTGACGAGGATGCCATTGTCTTGCCGCCCTTCCTTGAGGACGCCTACCGCTTCGCGGAGGAGTTCTGTCTCTTACTGGCCCAGCGTGCCAACGCGGGTTTCTTTCGCACCCTGCTGCTGCGCCGGGTGGGAAGCACCATGGAGGCGGGCCGCAAGACGGTCGAGAAGATGCTTTCAGAGTGGACCGCCCTAGATGACGAGGAGGACGACGAGGAATCGCTGAGCCAGCTCCGCACCCTCACCAGCGAGGAGCGATCGGTGCTGCAACGGTTTCTCAAGGCGCTCGAAGCCAACCAGGAACGCGACCCGAAGTACCGCATCGTCCGCGAGCAGCTCTTCGACCACGGCTGGCGCGAGTTGGGGTGCATCATCTTCAGCCAGTACTTCGACTCCGTTTTCTGGCTCGCCCAACAGCTCACCGACGAGATGCCGGAAGAGGAGATCGGCATCTACGCCGGGGCGCAACGGTCCGGTGTCATGCGCAAGGGCGTCTTCACCCGCACCCAACGCGACGCCCTCAAGGAAGGGGTTCGCAAAGGCGAGATCCGCATCCTCATCGGTACGGACGCCGCCTCCGAGGGCCTGAACCTGCAACGCCTCGGTACACTCATCAACCTCGACCTGCCGTGGAACCCCTCGCGCCTGGAGCAGCGCAAGGGGCGCATCCAGCGCATCGGTCAACTGCGCGACACCCTGGACCTCTACAACATGCGCTACGCAGGCTCAGTCGAGGACCGCGTCCACCAGGTGCTCGCGGAGCGCCTGGAGAACATCGCCACCTTGTTTGGGCAGATCCCGGACATCCTGGAGGACGTGTGGATCGACATCGCCCTCGGGGAGATTGCCAGGGCGAAGAAGACGATCGATGCAGTCCCGAAGAAACACCCCTTCGAGCTTCGCTATCACACCGTCGAGAAGGTGGATTGGGAGACATGCGCCCGGGTTCTCGACGCAGAGGAAAGAAAACGATTCCTGTCCCAGGGCTGGGTTAAGCAAACCTCGCCTTGAGCAGGCGCAAGGCTACATTCCGGACTCGATGACGAAGTGAGGGCGGTGCGCGCATGCGCCTTGGCGGGCCAGCCAACACGGGGCAAGACCGCCCCGAATCGGCTGCGCCGGGTGGACCAGTTCCTGCTGGCCTACGATCGCTTTCTGTTGCAGCGCAACGATGGGCCGTTCGCCGATGCCTGGTTCGTCGATCTCGGGTA
>JAEHCY010000626.1 GCA_016880695.1 Chromatiaceae bacterium
GGATCACCATGCCATGGTGGGCCAGGGTGTGCCAGAAGGAGGTGATAGTGGTCTCATTGCCGCCACCCGTCCCGGTGGAGGTGAACACGCTGCCCACCTTCCCCACCAGTGCCCCCTTGACCCAGAGACCACCGGTCTGATCCAGGAAGTTGCGCATCTGGGAGGCCATGTTGCCGAATCGGGTGGGGGTCCCGAACAGGATGGCGTCGTAGTCGCCCAGCTCTCCGGGGGAGGCCACCGGCGCCACTTGGTCAGCTTGAATCCGCTCTTGCGCGCGGCCTCCTCGGGCACCAGTTCGGGTACGCGCTTGAGGGTGATCTGCGCCCCGGCGCTCCGGGCACCCTCGGCCACCGCCTGGGCAAGGGTCTCGACGTGGCCATAGCTGGAGTAGTACAGCACCAATATCTTCGTCATCGGAATGCTCCTTGGTGGTAATGCTGAACACTGTTGCGCGCCGCTGTGTTGCCGGGGCCGCTGCCACGGGCGGTCGAATCAGCCGACAGATCCCGGTGGGAGCGAGGTTGCCCCTCGATATCCCTTGCCGCGCACGGCCACTCGCGGCAAACAGCACCTCAATGAACCGGTGGTAGTCCGTTTGTCCCACGTAGACGCGGAGCACCGTCCCGAGCGGACCTGCGCGGCAAGGCGACTCCAGTTCGGTCCCGAGTCTGGTCGAAGGAGGTCGGATGGCGCCAACAGCCGTTTCCAGGCTCACTCGGCATTTCAGCGCTCAGGGCAGATCGAACAGCAGCACCTCGGCTGCCTCACTGCCCGCGATGCGTACCGGCTCACCCGCGGAGATCCGCGCGCCATCTCCGTCCCCGAGTGACTGGTCGTTGAGCAGGACCTTGCCGCGGGCCACATGCACATAGGTCTGACGGTCCGCCGCCGGTGCGTGCGCAACCGCCTCGCCCGATTCCAGCAGACTGGCGTAGAGAAGCGCATCCTGGTGCGTGGCGATGGACCCGTCGCGACCGTCGGGGGAGACGAGCAGGCACCATCTCCCGCGCCGCGAGGCTTCGGAAAAATGTTTCTGGGTGTAAGCGGGTGCCACGCCCTTGCGATTGGGCTGCAGCCAGATCTGCAGGAAGTGCACCGGCTCCGCCGCCGAGGGATTGAACTCGCTGTGCAGCACGCCGGTCCCGGCACTCATCCGCTGGACGTCACCGGGACGGATCACCGAACCGTTGCCCAAGCTGTCCTGGTGCTCCAATGCACCGGAGAGCACAACGCTGACGATCTCCATGTCGCGGTGGCCGTGACGTGCGAAGCCCTGGCCGGGCTGCACGCGGTCGTCGTTGAGAACACGAAGGTTCGACACACCCCTGTGATTGGGGTCGGAATACTCGGCGAAGGAAAAACTGTGGTAACTCTGCAACCAACCCTGGTCCGAATGGCCGCGTTCGCCGGCGGGTCTGAGGGTGATCATGTGCGTTCTCCAGTCACGGGTTTCGCGCAAGAGGTAGGGATTCGCTGGGCATGAATCAACGCAACCCAATGAGAGACACGCCTGCGGGAATCCCCCGGGACACCGCGCGGTCTTCTCGCCCATCCCCCCCGTCTCGAGAACCCGAGTGCACGCGAGGAGTGATCTTCCTCGACCCCCGACGTGTGCGGAGGGGAGGGTCGAGGTCAAGGGTCGTTTTCGGCAACCTGGGGAAGTGCTGCGGGAAGCGGCGCAACAGGGCCTCGGCAGCAGCAGCCTTCCCGACTTCTGCGGGGCAAAGGCCCCGGTCGCCGGACGTCCCGACGGTCCATCGCCTCGGCCGCAGACCATCGGGAGGCGGCAGTGGATCGATCCCCGCTATGCCTCCACCCCACTCACAGGCGACAATAGGCGCCCGGCGAACAGGGGCTGTGCCGGAAACCCGCGCACCCCCGACGGGGACTGCGCCCATGCGCTGATTCGGCACCTAGGCACCGACGAACGCGGCCCGGCCTCGCGAGCTGATCACAGCCTGCTGGGAGACCCAACCTGAAGAACAACCCATGAACCAGTGGCGAGACAGGGGCAAACGGCTGCTCCGACTCATCGAGCACATCGTGCTCGGCGTCATCGCGTTCTCCACCGTGATTGCCATCGGTGTGGAGATCCTCTCCATGGTCCAGGCCCGAAGCGTCACCATCGCGGACCTTCTGTACCTGTTCATCTATCTCGAGGTCTTGGCCATGGTGTCGATCTACCTCGATTCAGGCAAACTGCCGCTGAACATCCCGCTCTACATCGCCATCGTCGCCCTTGCCCGCTACCTGATGCTGGACATGAAGTCCATCGACACCTGGCGGATGCTCGGGGTGGCCGGCGCCACGTTTCTGATCGCCCTGACCGTCCTGGTGATGCGCTATGGCCGCGCCCGGTTTCCCGACAACGATGAGCACGCCTAAGCGTTGTGAAGAAATCGTGCCAAGCCGCCCGGGCGCCCTGGACCCGATCAGAGCAACAGCGAATACCCCAGACCGGCAGCGGCGATGGCACCGATGACGCTTATGATGCCGAGCTGGAAGCGCCACAGGGCGAGGAAGGGGCCGATGGCGATGAGGAGCGAAACCGCTCGAAGCGCGCGGAGAAGGGCGCCGCCTCGCTAGTCTCAGCCCAAAGCACATGCCAGGCGAAGGACGGCGCCGTATCGAGGGATCGCCCCGAAATGGGCCGCGGAACGGCCGCGTCGAGGTCGATCCTGGGCCCCTCGAAGGGGTATCCAATCCGCAGCTGCCGAATCGAGGTTCATCCCCTACCCATCGGACGTGAGCTACGCAGGATGCACCGACTCCGCCGCGGCCCGCATCGCCTCCCACAGCGCGGCGACGTGCGCGCGCTCGGTGGTGAGCGAACCGATCGACACGCGCACCATCCAGCGGCCGTCGAGCACGGCCGGCGTCAGATACGCGGCGCCGGAGCGGTTGACGCGCTCGGCCCACGCCTGGGTGTGGCGGTCCAGCGCCTCGCCCGCGAGACCAGGGGGCTCGTGACGCAGGCAGAGCGTCTGTAGCGCCACCGGCGCAAGCAACTGCCAGCCGGGCGTTTCCTTCACCTGCTGCTCGAGCCAACGCGCATTTTCCAGGTCGCGCCGGATCCGCTGGCGCAACCCCTCCACCCCCTGCTCGCGGATCAGGCACCAGAGCTTGAGCGCCCGGAACCGGCGCCCCAGCGGAATACCCCAGTCGCGCAGGTTCTTCACGCGCTGGTCGACCGCACTCTGCAAGTAGCTCGGCGTAGTGCTCAGCACCCGCACCAGATGCTGGGGGTCGCGCACGTAGTACAGCGAGCAGTCGAACGCCACGCCGAGCCACTTGTGGGGGTTAAACACCAGCGAGTCGGCACCTTCGACCCCGGCCCACAACGCGCGGCACTCGGGCAGAATCATCGCCGAACCGGCCATCGCCGCATCGACGTGCATCCAGCAATCGTATTGGCGTGCAAGGGCAGCCAACTCGGTCAGCGGGTCGAACGCGGTCGAGGCCGTGGTGCCGCTGGTGCCGACGATCGCACAGGGCTTCAAGCCTTGTGCGAGATCGTCCCGGATCGATTTCTCGAGAGCGTCGGCGCGCATGGCAAAGTGGTGGTCCACCGGAATCGCCCGCACATGCGCGCGGCCGAACCCTGCCAGCAGCGCCGCCTTCTCCACCGAGCTGTGGCTCTGCTGGGAGACGTAGACCGTGAGTGCGGGCGCATCGCCCTGCAGACCACCACGCGCCAGGGCGTAGTCCGAGGTGCGTTCGCGCGCGCAGATCAGCGCCACCAGCGAGCTGGTGGAGGCCGTGTCCTGAATCACACCGCTCCAGGCGTCCGACAGGCCCACCATCTGCCGCATCCAGTCGGTGGCCACTTCCTCCAGCTCGGTAAGGGCCGGGGCCGCCTGCCACGACAGCCCGAGCACGCCCAAGCCGGTGCTGAGGTAGTCGCCAAGCACCGATGACAGCTCGCTGTTGGCCGGGAAATAGCCAAAGAAGCGCGGACTCTGCCAGTGCGACAGGCCGGGCAGCAGTACCTGCTCGACATCGCGCAGGACGGCATCGAACGCCTCCGCCTGCTCGGGCGGCACGCGCGGAAGCTGTGCCTTGATCGCGCCCGGTTCCACCGGTGACATCACCGGGTGCTGGGCAACGCGGGTGCGGTAGTCGGCGACGAAATCGACGATCTGGTGGCCGTAACGGCGGAATTCTTCGGGGGTCATGGGTATACCTTAGGCCTAGATGGGTGCCCTGGAGAGCGCGGACCCTAGCATGCGTTGCCCGATCGCTCAAGGCACTTCGCTGCCCGTGGTGGGGCGAGGGCCGTCAGTACCATTCGTGGCCCGCAACCTCCGGTCCCCAGGACCC
>JAEHCY010000090.1 GCA_016880695.1 Chromatiaceae bacterium
ATGATTTATACCGATGGTAGCATGGAGGGGAGGGCCAAGGATAGGAAATTGGAAGTAATCTGCAGTCAGAGTAAACTTTCCGCCGCCCGGGGGAGCTGCGGAAGGTTGCATGGGTACCACCCTGCTCTCGCTCTCGCTCTCGCTATCCCTACTTCGTATCAGGATATTAACTTGCAGCCGGCGCATAGACAACAACCGCAACACCGGCTCTTGACGGCTGTCGAATGGCCCCCACCCAGCCCTTCCACGCGGTGGCAAGGGGCCACGCCACGGGCGCCATGGATTGAGCGAAAAATATGGGCCGTTGTGTGGCGGTGCTCTGCGGAACGAATCGGGTTGCCGAGGGCTCTCCCCTCCGGCTCCGGCTGCACCCCCGCATGCGGGTCTGCACGGGGCGCATCCTCCGGGGCTGATTTCCAGCGGTCTGGTGCCGGTCCGGGGTCTTGCAATCACGCAATGCGTGATTGCAAGACCTGAGAGCTATCTAGCCGACCCCGCCCGCGAGTCTACAGTTGAGGTAGGGTAATCGTTCAGCGCCCCCCGACGCTCCCCCACGAGGGGGGTAAGAAAATCAGTGCCTTCCGTCCTTAGAGCCCCAACCGTTGCAGGAGGGCTGAACGGTTACCAAGAAAAGGCAACGGGGTTTCGCATCGTAGCGTCTGATGGAGACAGGTTAAACGCCTCCGGCGCCGGAGGGTCCAGAGTGGAAAAAGGGACCCCTTTTCCAGACCCCGTTTCTAGGCAGGTCGATCGCAATCAGCCTGGCTGTCAGACCGGTTTCGCCGACTTCCCCCTGACGCGGCCCCCCTGGCGCCGACAGCCCGAATACCCCGGGGTATGCAGGTTCCGAGACACTTGCCCCATCCCACCGGACATACCAATATAGGGTAAATATTGGTATGGCGAGACCTGGGAGCTACCCCATGCAGAAGACCACCAGCTTGTCGCTCGGCGACCACTTCGAGCGCTTCATCAGCCACCAGATCCAGGCGGGGCGCTATGCCTCCGCCAGCGAGGCGGTGCGCGCGGGTCTGCGCCTGCTGGAGGAACATGAGACCAAGCTCGAAGCCCTGCAACGCGCCCTTAAGGAAGGAGAGGCGAGCGGTCCGGCGGACTATGCCCTCAACGACCTACTCGCCGAGCTGGACGCGGAAGTCCCGCGCTGATGGCAGGCCTGCGGCTGACGCGGGCGGCGCGGGAGGACCTCAAGGCCATCGGCCGTTACACTCAGGGCGCCTGGGGGCGTCCGCAGCGCGACGCCTACCTCAGCCAGTTCGACCGTCGCTTCCGCTCTCTGGCTCAGTTCCCGACCCTTGGGCGCTCCTGCGACGACATCCGGCCGGGCTATCGCAAGTACGCCGAGGGGGCCCATGTGATCTTCTACCGCGAGGTGGACGGCGGCATCGAGATCGTGCGCATCCTGCATGGGCGCTTGGACCTCGACCGCCATCTGTGACCGACCGCGCATCTGCGCCAAGGCCCAGCCCCCGTCCCGGGAGTTCCGCGGGTTCGGGGGACCAGGTCCAGGTTCCGTGGACAGTACCTAATCCAAATCCGAGCCCGAAAAGAGATTAGGCGTATTCGGGTCGGGTTGCTTGGGCTTGGGTCCGGGCCTCTGGCGCTGAAGCACCCGGCGGAGACGCACTTCCAGTTGCCTGGCAAAGCCCTCAGAGCCCAAAGGGCGCCCGGTCTGGATGGGGGCGCGGAGAGTGGCTGGCAAGGTCGCGCTGATCGGGCTGCTGTAGGTAGCTCGGCCAATCGGCCACCCGCGCGAGCATCGGAGCGACCGTTCCCCGCTCGTCGTTGTGGCCGGATAGATGCGCGCAAGCGCTTGACCAGGGCCAGGCTTCGGCGCTGGTGCAGAGCCCCGCCCGAACCGGGTTGCTTTCCACAGTGCGTGCCGCCGCCAAGAGATGGCTCGGGTCCATGACGAAGGAGTGGAAGCGCTCTTGCCCGCCAGCCCTGACGGGCGCTCAGGCCTCTTGTGTAACGCCGGTGGGCCTCCGCGATCGCGCAACGGAGTCCGTCCGGGTTTGCTGGCGCCGCGACCCGGTGGACGTGGTTCGGCATCAGGCCGTAGGCCCAGACCTGGATGCCGCACCCGGCGCAGGACGCCGCCATCAACTGCCGATACTCCGCGTAGTCGGCGGCGGCGAAGAAGGTTTACCGCCGGCGGTTGCCCGGTTGCGTCATCGGATGTGGGAGTCCGGGGACATCCACGCGCTCTATTGTCGCCAGGACACGCCCCTTAATCGGATGGCTGCGAGGTGAATTTACTGTCCCCGGAATGCCCGGCAGCACCCACCCTGGCGGGCGGCGATGGGTTGGGGAATAATCCGCTTCCCGATCCCGATGAGCCGCTACACAAGGGTGATGAGGTGGTGGTTGCGCACCGCGACGAGCTCGGGACCCTCGCCAAACGCTGGGGCGCGATGCGGGGCCCGGCGACGGGTGGTTAGAGTCGAAGCTCACCGCGGCGCCGTTCCCGGATTGCCACCCAACCGATCGACTTGAGGACTCAGCCCATGAAGGGGTTCCCGGTTACGCGTCTTCTCCTGCTGCTCCTTTGGCTTGCACTGGGTCCGGTCCAGGCGGCCGACGAGCGCTTGCCACTAACCATCGCCGGTCAGCCGTTCCGCGTGGAGCTGGCGCGCACCCCCGAGGCCCGCGCCAGCGGACTGATGTACCGCGAGCAGATTCCCGCCGACGGGGGCATGCTGTTCGCCTATCCCACATCGCACCTGCAGAGCTTTTTCATGAAGAATTGCCGGGTCGATATCGATTTGGCCTTTCTCGATACCCAGGGCCGGGTGCTGGCCACCTATGCCATGCGCGCCGAGCCCCCTCGGCAACCGGGGGAATCGGAGGTGGCCTATGACAGCCGCATGCCACGGTATCTCAGCGGGGTGCCCGCGCAGTTCGCACTCGAGCTCAGGGGTGGAAGGCTTCGCGAGCTCGGGATCGGCATCGGAGACCGCCTTGAGCTTCCGATCGAGGAGCTGGTCCGCCTTGCACGCTGAGCGGCCAGACGGCGGCCGCTGGAGTCGGTTGAGAAATCCGGGCACTGCGGGTATGTTGCCCGCTGTTTTCGGCGCTGCGCGCTGGCAAGGCGCGCGCGGGTGGCCAACCCCTGCAAGCTAGTCTCCCCCGCCCGGTTCAGGAGGACGCTCCCATCAGCACAGCGACACCTGGGTTTCGCCTCGAGGGCCGCGCTCTGCAGTGCATCCGCGACGACCGTACCCTGTTCCAGGACCTGGATTTCAGCCTGGTGGCCGGACAAGCCCTGGTCCTGGAGGGCAAGAACGGCAGCGGCAAGACCTCGCTCCTGCGCATCCTCTGCGGGATTCGGCTGCCCGAGGCGGGCTCGGTGCTATGGAATGGCGAGGACGTCTTCCACCTGGGCGCCGAGTACCACGAGCATATCGCCTATCTGGGGCACAAGGACGGCAACAAGCTCGACCTCACCCCCAGCGAAAACCTGCGCATGGCGCAGGGCCTGGGCAAGGCGCGCCTCGGGGTGGGTCTGGAGCAGGCCCTGGAGCAGGTGGGTCTCTACGGCTTCGAGGATGTACCCACCCGCAACCTCTCCGCTGGCCAGCAGCGGCGCCTGGCCATCGCGCGGCTGCTGGTCACCGAGGCCGCGCTCTGGATCCTCGATGAGCCCTTCACCTCGCTGGACCGCCAGGGCATCGAGCAGGTGGAGGGGCTTTTCGGTGAGCACCTGGAGCGGGGCGGCATGGCCGCCCTGACCACCCACCACCGGATGCACTTTCGCGCCGACCAGGCCGTGCGGATCAATCTCTCGCAGCGATGAGCACTCTCAACCTTCCAAGCGCCTTCTTCCTGCTCCTGCGGCGGGATCTGGTCCTCGCCTACCGGCGGCGGGGGGAGCTGGCCAATCCGCTCCTGTTCTTCGTCCTGGTCACCAGCCTGTTTCCCCTCGGCATCGGCAGCGACCCCAACCTGATCCGCGCCGTGGGCCCAGGGGTCATCTGGGTGGCGGCACTGTTGGCAGCGCTTTTGTCCCTCGACGGCATGTTTCGCTCCGATTTCGAGGATGGCTCCCTCGAGCAGTTCATGCTCAGTGCCCATCCCGTCTCTATCCTGGTGTTGGCAAAGGTGATCGCCCACTGGCTGGTCACCGGCCTGCCGCTGATCCTGGTCTCCCCTGTGCTGGCGGTGCTGTTGTCGCTGCCAAGTGAGGCGGTGGGGGTACTGCTCGCCACCCAGCTCCTGGGCACGCCGTTCCTGAGCCTGATCGGTGCGGTGGGGGTGGCGCTCACCGTGGGGCTGCGCAAGGGCGGGGTGATCCTCTCGCTCCTGGTGCTCCCGCTCTATATTCCGGTGCTGATCTTCGCCGCGGATGCGGTGCAGACCGCCGCGGTTGGCATACCGGCAACCGCTCAGTTATCCTTTTTGGCTGCCCTGCTTGCGGGTGCCTTGGCGCTCGCCCCCCTCGCCACCGCCGCGTCCCTTCGTGTGAGCCTGAGTTGACAATGGGTATCGTCCGCTTCATCCACCAAACGGGTTCGCCCCAGTATTTCTACCGCATCGCGGGCCTGTGGATTCCCTGGCTCGGGGGTCTCACCGCGATCCTGATCCTGGCGGGGACGATCGGCGGGCTGGTCTTCGCGCCACCCGATTATCAGCAGGGGGAGAGCTACCGCATCATCTTCATCCACGTGCCAAGCGCCTGGATGTCGATGTTCGTCTACATGGTGATGGCGGTGGCCGGGCTGCTCGGGCTGGTCTGGCGGGTCAAGATGGCCGAAGTGCTCGCGGTGAGCAGCGCGCCAATCGGCGCCTCCTTCACCTTCCTGGCCCTGGTCACCGGATCGCTCTGGGGCAAGCCCATGTGGGGTGCCTGGTGGGTGTGGGACGCGCGGCTGACCTCTGAGCTGATCCTGCTGTTTCTCTACCTGGGGGTGATCGCCCTCTACAGCGCCATCGAGGACAAACGGGTGGCGGCCCGCGCCGTGGCCATCCTGGCCCTGGTGGGTGTGGTGAACATTCCCATCATCCATTACTCGGTGGAATGGTGGAACACCCTGCACCAGCCGGCCACCATCACCAAGCTCGACAAGCCCTCGATCCATGCCAGCATGCTGATCCCGCTCCTGATCATGGCGCTCGGGTTCAAACTTTTCTTCGCCACCACGGTCTTAATGCGGGCGCGTTGCGAGGTGCTGGATCGCGAGCGCAACAGTCGCTGGGTGCAATCCTTGGTCGAGCCGCAGTCGGAATGAAAGCCTTCTTTGAGATGGGGGGGTACGCCTTCCACGTGTGGACCTCCTATGGCATCGCCCTGGTGGTTCTGGTGGCTAACCTAATCGCACCGGCCCTGCAACGACGCAGGCTCTTGGCCGACATCGCCCGTAAGCTCCGCCGTTCCAGGAGACAGAGATGAACCCCATCCGCAAGAAACGGCTCTACCTGATCGGATTGATGGTGGCGGGAATCGCCATCGCCACCGGTCTCGCCCTCAAGGCCTTCGACGAAAACCTGATGTTCTTCTTCTCGCCCAGCCAGGTGGTGGCCGGCGAAGCGCCCAAGGATCACGCCTTCCGTATCGGCGGGCTGGTCACCCAAGGCAGCGTGCAGCGCCAACCCGATGGGCTCACCGTCGGCTTCGACCTCACCGACAACGCTAAGACCGTGAAAATCCGCTACACCGGCATCCTGCCGGACCTGTTCCGGGAGGGTCAGGGCATCGTCGCCATGGGCAAGCTCAGGGACGATGGCGTTTTCGTGGCCAGCGAGGTGCTGGCCAAGCACGACGAGAACTACATGCCGCCCGAGGTGGCCTCCAGCCTGAAGACCGCACACGAAGAGGGTATCCGCAATCCCCAGGGGCGCGCCCAGTGATTCCGGAGATCGGGCAGTTCTCCCTGGTGCTGGCGCTCTGTCTGGCGGTGGTTCTGGCCCTGTTTCCCATGGCCGGAACGCTCGCGCGCACCCCGTCCTGGGTCGCCATGGCCCGTCCCCTGGCCTGGGGCCAGCTCATCTTTCTGACCCTCGCCTTCCTCTGCCTGGTTCAGGCGTTCCTGACCGACGATTTCTCCGTCGCCTACGTGGCGCAGAACTCCAACACCCAGATGCCGACCGTCTACAAGATCTCGGCGGTGTGGGGTGCCCACGAGGGGTCGTTGCTGCTCTGGGCCTTCATGCTGGGCGCCTGGACCGCGGCCATCGCCACCCTGAGCGGCAACCTGCCCGAAGCGGTGGTGGCACGTGTGCTTTCCGTCATGGGGATGATCAGCATCGGCTTTTTGCTGTTTCTCCTGGTCACCTCCAATCCCTTCGAGCGGCTGTTCCCGATGCCGCCTGAGGGGCGGGACCTCAACCCCCTGCTGCAGGACCCTGGGCTCGCCATCCACCCGCCGATGCTCTACATGGGCTACGTGGGCTTCTCGGTGGCCTTCAGCTTCTCCATCGCCGCCCTCATCGGCGGCAAGCTCGACGCCGCCTGGGCCCGCTGGTCACGGCCCTGGACCACGGTGGCCTGGATCTTCCTCACCCTGGGCATCGCGCTCGGGAGCTGGTGGGCCTACTACGAGCTGGGGTGGGGCGGGTGGTGGTTCTGGGATCC
>JAEHCY010000627.1 GCA_016880695.1 Chromatiaceae bacterium
ATTCCGGCCGTGACGATCGTGCTGATCGTCGCGTGCGCCGCGGTGTATTTGTGGCAGATCTCGCTGCCGCCGGACGCGCGCGGCGCAGCTGTCGCCTATCTGGGGTTCATGCCGGCGTTACTGTTCGGTCATGCGACGCTCGACGGCCATCAGGCCCTGCACATAGGCGCTGCCGCGGATGGACGCGGTCAGTCCAACAGCCGAGAAGAAGAGCACCGGGCCGACCATCAGCACGCTGAGGTACTGGCTGAAGCGTTGGGCGAAGGGGCGCGATCTTCCGACGCGCCAGGTGTAGTTGAACGCCTCCTCGATCTTCTGGATCAGCGAGACGACGGTATAGAGCAGCATCGCCAGCCCCACAGAGCCCAGGATGCCCACCTGCATGTTGTCTACGAAGCCGATGATCTTGTCGGTGATCTCCACGCCCACCTCGCCGAGGGGAGCGAGGGCGTTGAGCAGCAGGGGCTCGATCTGGTTGTGGACCCCGAACCCCTTGAGCACCGAGAAGCTCACCGCCAACAGCGGGACCAGGGAGAGCAAGGTGGTGTAAACCAGGCTAGTGGCCTGGAGGGTGAGGTAGCCCTGGGTCAGTTCCCGGTACAGGGCGCAGGTGAAGCGGACGAGAACGACGATCCCGCGCTGGCCGGGCGGCATCGTTCGCGGGTTCTCGTACCACACCAGCCGCGCGATGCGCTCGGGGATTTTGGCGAGGTCGATCATGGGTTACGAGGTTGCCTCCAGCGCGAGTGCCTGCCCCTGCCCGGGAGCGGCGCAGGGCATAACCGGGTGGAGTCCCGCCGATGCCGGCCCCTGCTCCAATCCCCACCCAATGGGAGCACTTTTTCCCGCTTTGCGCCAGGGTCCGTGGGGTGGCGCGGGATGCCTCGACCCAAGCGCCGGAGGTGATCGCATGACGCGCGGGGACCAGCCGCTGGCCACCATGCCCGTGGCGCCCTTGACGCGCACCCGCGGGGTCGTGCCCTGCCTCCCCGGATCGGGAAACCTTGCGAAACGCCAGCAGGCGCCGGCCCCTCTCATGATGTCAGCGATGGCCCTGTCGTTCTCCCATTCAGTGGGTGTTGGGGAGGGAGTTGTCCCTGGGGCCGCCCTTCTAGCCCGCCCCGACCAGCCTGTCGCCCTCCACGGGTCGCGCTCAGCGTGGAGGGCAGATTCCCGAAGCGAGCGTCGGCAAAGGGTGCCATGCCCGACCGCGGGTGACAGATGGCAGCTTGTCGGGTTGCGGCGGACACCGGAAGTCGACCTACCGCCGCTGCAGTGCCCGCAGTGGGGGCGAAGCGGTCGGCTTTCGTAAACGGCCTTACATCGCCTTGGCAAGATGTGAGCCCAACTCCATGTCGGCAACGAGGATATGCTCGGTTAACCAGTGCTCCAGAAACTCGATATCTTCACTTGAGACCGGTTTACCCTCCTGCAGAGACTTCTGCTGCAACGCCCTGGCGCTTTCGATTAACTCCTGATGCTCGGTCTTGTGTTCCACAAAACCTTCATAACCATATTTCAGCATCAACCGCTCCTCATGCCTGAAATGCCAGACGGTACAACTAATAAGCTCTTCCAGCACCGCCTCGGTATAGTTTGTCGCATCGCCGTTCACTACAGAATGGCTGAGAATATTAAACAGCTTCACAAGTCTGCGGTGATCTTCATCTATTTCCTTGACCTGGACACTGAACGTGTTGTTCCAAACTAAATCTTTCACAAGTTTTCTCCTGATGATGTTCCCTTAATCGTCCGTCAGCGGCGGACATCGGTCAAGCGGTCACCGCTCAGGCCCCTCAGCACCCGCCGGATTCACGACAAACCCGTTCTAGCCCGCCTGCAGTTGATGCATTCGCTTGAGGGGACGGCTGGGGGCAGGAGTTGTCTGCCATGTTCAGGTAGTCGAAGACCCGGCGGACGTTCTGGGCAAGCCGCTGGATCCTGGCGGCGAGGACATCATCGCGCGACTCGGACTTGATGGCACCGATGGCGAGCGACTGTACCCGAAGGAGCAGCCGGGCATTGAAACGCTGTAGCTGCTCAGGGGTACCACACCCTTCGGCTGTCTCTGGGGGTTCCGATAGCGGAGATCGCGTCATAGTACTCCGGGCAAGGGTGGCCTCTGAGGGGTTATCCTTTCACTCCATTCACTCGAC
>JAEHCY010000628.1 GCA_016880695.1 Chromatiaceae bacterium
CGACCAGGTGGAACGACTGCCCGAGCGGCTGCCGGCGGTGTTCGCGGCCATCACGGCCTGATGCGTCCGCGCGCCTCGCCGGCCGTTTCACTGCCGCTGACACAGAGTTCCCGACGGCGCTGACCACCTTGGCATGTTACCCCTGATCGGCTGCGGACCCTGGCACGACAATCACTGAAAAAACCCCTAAGATTGCAGCGCACCGGGATAGATGGCCGGCGTGGGTCGCCGCCGGTATCGCCTGATACCGGCTCTGGAGCTGGGTTCTCGTGGCTTGCGCCCCGGGCACTTAGGTGAGCGGCGATGCTTAGGGTCAGGGTTGTTGCTGCCAGGGGGATTCCGCATGAGGGTTTTCGCTACAGGCGTTTTCCGCGTCGCTGTGCTCTTCGGTGGGTTCCTGCTGCAACCGGCTGTCGCCGCGGACTGGGTCTATCCCATGCAGCCGGGGGACACGGTGTGGGACCTCAGCCACCGCTTCCTCAAGGACTCGCGCCTGTGGCTCGCCGTGAGCGAGCGCAACAAGGTGGCGGCCGACCGCGAGATGCCTCCGGGGACAAAAATTCGCTTCCCGGTGGAGTGGCTGCGCAGTGAGAACGCCCCCGTGCAGATCATCAAGGTGCAGGGCGAGGTCCGCGGCCACCTCGGTTCCCCCCACACTGAGCGCGCGCTCAAGCCGGGGATGACGCTGTATGCCGGGGATGACCTGGAAACCGGCGAAGATGCCAACGCCACCCTGCAGTTCGCCGACGGCACCCGTCTTCTGGTGCAGGAACGGAGCCGGCTGCAACTGGTCTCCGCGCGCCTGATCGGCGGCGAGGTTTCCGACGCCGAGGTGCTCCTCGAGGAAGGCCGCTCCGAATCCCAAGCCAACCCCGACAAACAGCCGGGGGCCAGCTTCCGCGTGAACACACCGGTGGCCTCGGCGGCGGTGCGAGGGACCGATTTCCGCGTCGGCTCCGAAAATGCCGAGGTAATGCAGGTGTCGGTGACCCAGGGCGGCGTCGCCGTCTCCAACCGCCTCGGGAACACCGATCTCCAGGCCCGCCAGGGCACCTTCACCCGCGCCGGAAAACCCCCTGCCCCCGCGCGCGCCCTGCTGCCCGGACCCGACCTCAGCACCATCGCCGCGGTGCAGCGCCACCTGCCCATCGTCCTGCAATGGAAGCCGGTACCCAAGGCCAGCCGCTATCGGGTCCAGGTGGCACCGAGCGCATCCTTCGAAACCCTGCTCCAGGACCGCATGGCCACCGAGCCTTCGGTGAAGCTCGCAGGAGTGCCCGACGGCGATTACTTCCTGCGGGTACGGCCGGTGGATCGGGACGGGATCGAGGGTCTCGACAGTCAGCGGGAATTCAAGGTCGACGCCCAACCCGAACCCCCCTTCACCCAGACCCCTGCCGCGGACGCGAGCGTGCGGGCCGACGCGCTGAGGTTCCGCTGGACTCAGCCTGCCGGCATCGGCCGCTACCGCCTGCGGGTGGCAGCGAAGGATAAGCCCGACGCCCCCCTCGTCGACCAGGTGCTCACCGGCACCGAGTTCGCGCCCACGCCGCCCCTGGCGCCTGGGGCGTACACCTGGCGCATCGCCTCCCTCACCGACGCCGGGCGGGAGGGTCCCTTGAGCCTCCCGCTGGCCTTCAGGGTACGCCCCACCCCGGAGCTCGCGGCCCCGGAGATCGAGGGGCAGAGCATGACCTTCCGCTGGCGCGGCGAGCCCGATGAGCAGTTTGAGGTGGAGATGGCGGAGGATCGGGATTTCGACCACCCGGTGCAGCGGGTGCAGGTGACCGGGCCCGAAGCGACCTTCCAAAAACCGCTCCCCGGTGTTTACTACCTGCGAACTCGCGGGTTCGACGCCGATAACCAGCCCGAGCCCTGGAGCCCGCCGCAGAAGACCGGCCTGCCCCCACCACCCTGGGTATTCCCGGCCATCGGGGCGGCCGCCTTGCTGCTCCTGCTCTTATAGCGCGATTCGGTCGTGGAGAGCCCGCTCGCGCGCGGCACTCTCTTCACCGAGCGGCTGCTGCCGACCGCGGTGCTGACCCTATTCGCCCTGTTTCTGCTGGCGAGTGGTCTGACCAACCCGATCGATATCTGGCTGCTCGATCTGCGCAGCGCCCTGCTGCCCGCCGTGCGCACCCCCGGCGTCGCCATCGTCGAGATCGATGCCCGCAGCCTGCGCGAGGTCGGCCGCTGGCCCTGGTCCCGCGCCGAGCATGCGCGTTTACTCGATCGCCTGCGGGAGGCCGGCGCCGGCCCCATCGGCTATGAGGTCCTATTCCTGGAGCCCGACATCACCTCACCCGAGGGCGATACACAGCTCAGCGGCGCTATCCGCCGCCACGGCGTGGTCGTCCTGCCGATGACGGCGGAGGAGAGCAGTGAGGGTCTATTGAGCGAGACCTTTCCCATCGAGGTGCTTTTCGACCCAGCCTCCGCCGTGGGCCATGTGGACCGCACCCCCGACCTGCGCTCGGGTATGTTCCGGGGCCTGCACCTGTTTGCCGGCATCGGCCAGGCACGCTGGCCAGCTATGCCGCTGGCCATGCTCGCGGTGGGGGGCGACACCTGGACCCGCATCGGTGGGGGCGCAGGACCCCATCCGGGGGGAAAGAACCGGTGGGTGCGCAGCAACCCGGTGCTGCCGGTGTTCTCCCAGCACCTCAGCGAAATCCCCCGCTTCTCCGCCGCCGCTGTGCTGAGCGGCGCCTTTGACCCCCAGGTGCTCAAGGGCCTCTACGTGCTGGTCGGTGTTACCGCCGAGGGGCTGGGCCAGCGCTTCAGCACCATCGTATCGGGCCAGACCACCCTCCTGTCGGGCGTGGAGCTCGACGCCCTGGTGCTGCAGAGCCTGCTGCGCAACGACTGGCTGCAGGCCCTCGATGGCTGGGCCACTGCCACCATCACCGCCAGCGTCGTGCTACTCGCGGCGCTCTTCTCGGTTTACCCCGAGGCACGCCACGTCCTGTGGAAAACCCTGGCCAGTGTGCTGGTCGTGCTCGGTCTCTGGGTGCTCCTGCTCGATCATCACCTGTGGTTCCCCACCATGC
>JAEHCY010000629.1 GCA_016880695.1 Chromatiaceae bacterium
AACTTGCTCAACCGCACGTCGGCGCTCGACAACGTGGAGCTGCCGCTCCTGTACTGGAGCCGACTCTCCTCGGCCGGGCGCCGCGAGCGGGCGAAGGAGGCCCTCGCGCGCGTCGGGCTCCAGGACCGGTTGCGCCACCATCCCGCCCAGCTCTCGGGTGGCCAGCAGCAGCGCGTGGCGATCGCGCGGGCGATCATCAACAATCCCGCGATCCTCCTCGCGGACGAGCCCACGGGCAACCTCGACAGCCGAAGCGTGGACGAGATCATGGGGATTTTCAGCGACCTGAACCGGCAGGGGATCACGGTGATCCTGGTGACGCACGAATCTGACGTGGCCGCCTATGCGTCGCGGGTGATCCACTTCCGCGACGGGCGGATCGTGAAGGACGAGCGGGTGGCGTCCCCGCGGGATGCGGTGGCGGAAATGGCCGCCCTGGTCTGACGCGCGTGCCGGGGCGGGGGTTCGGGGTCCCCGCAAAGGAGTCTCGACGATGTTTGTCCTGGCCAGCATCCGGATCGCGCTGCGGGCGCTTCGGGTGAACAAGCTCCGCTCCGCCCTCACCATGCTCGGTATCGTGATCGGCGTCGGGGCGGTCATCGCCATGGTGGCCATCGGCAGCGGGGCCTCCCAGCGCATCTCGGAGCAGATCTCGAGCATCGGATCCAACCTCCTGATCGTCCTGCCGGGCAGCGCGACGAGCGGCGGGATGCGGATGGGCCACGGCTCGACGATGACGCTGACCGAAGAGGACGCGCGAGCCATCGCCACCGAGGTGCCGGGCGTGGTGACGGCCAGCGGCTCCATGCGCGGCGTCGCCCAGATCGTCTTCGGGAATCAGAACTGGTCCACCGCGATCCAGGGGACCATGCCGGATTACCTCGAGATCCGCGATTGGGAGCTGGATTCGGGACGGTTCTTCACCCAGGAAGACGCCGATGGCGCGACCAAGGTGGCGGTCCTGGGGCAGACGGTGAAAGAGAGCCTCTTCGGCGATGGCGACGCCATTGGCCAGATCATTCGGATCAAGAAGGTACCCTTCACCGTCATCGGCATCCTGACGCGGAAGGGGCAGTCCACCTGGGGGCAGGACCAGGACGACACGGTGGTCATCCCGCTCAGCACCGCCAAGAAGCGCGTCCTGGGCGTGAGCCAGGCCAACGCGCGGTTCGTGGGGGTGATCCAGGTCAAGGTGGCGTCGCCCGACCTCCTGCAGGACGTCCAGCAGCAGGCGACCGACCTCCTTCGACAGCGGCACCGGCTGCAGCCGTTCCAGGACAATGATTTCGACGTCCGCAACCTGGCAGAGACGTTTGCGGTCCAGGCGGAGAGCAGCCGCACCATGACGCTGCTTCTGGGGGCGATCGCCTCGGTCTCCTTGCTCGTCGGGGGCATCGGCATCATGAACATCATGCTGGTGTCGGTAACGGAACGGACCCGGGAGATCGGCCTGCGGATGGCGGTCGGGGCACGGAGCCGCGACATTCTGGGGCAGTTTCTGGTGGAAGCGGTCACTCTCGCCCTCGTGGGGGGCATCCTCGGGATCCTCCTGGGGGTCGGCGGGTCCGCCCTCATCGCCATGTTGGCCAAATGGTCCACTCTCATTACGCCGACCTCCATCGCCGTGGCCTTCGGCTCCTCGGCGTTCATCGGGATCTTCTTCGGTTATTTTCCCGCAAGAAAAGCCGCCTACCTCGACCCCATCGAGGCG
>JAEHCY010000630.1 GCA_016880695.1 Chromatiaceae bacterium
CCTCGACCTCCATCCGCAGCCACACCCGCTCGTCACCCGGACCAGGGGGTATCGCCAGTGCCCGCACCTGGATTGCGCCTTGCTCAGTGAACTTGACAGCGTTGCCGATCAGGTTGATGAGGATCTGCCGGGTGTGGTGTGAATCACCCTCAAGACGGTAGGGTAGCCTGGGGTCGATGTGAGCATTGAATCGCAAGCCCTTGTTGCGACACTGGGGTACGAAAATCTGGGTGGTATCGGCGAAGAAGGCATGGAAATCGAAGACGGTGGATTCCAGCGTAGTGCGCCCGGCTTCGATTTTGGAGAAGTCGAGGATATTCTCGATGATCTCCGACAGGGTAGTGGCCGAGGTTAGGATGGTCTTGGCGAGGTCTCGCTGCTCCTTGCTCAAATGCGAGTCCATGAGCAGATCCACCATGCCGATGACCCCCCCCAGCGGGGTGCGCAGCTCATGGCTCATGTTGGCGAGAAACTGTCGCTTGGCTTGATTGGCCTCCCTGGCCTCAACGATAGCCTGATTCAGCTTGTTCAGCAGGGCCGCCATGTAGGTGGGGATAACCACTAGGGCGATCACCACGCTGAGGGCAAAAATCGGGTGGCGATGCCAGAAATCGGATGACCAATAGGCGGCGCCAAATCCCAGGATGCTCAAAATGGCGGATGCCGCGAGGTAGCTCAGGCCATAGCGAAAACCATTGCCGGTGGTGACCCACAGGTAGAGCGCCATCAGCGGTGTGCCCGTTTCGCCGGTGACCGCGATGACGAAGGAGGTGGTACCCATATCGAGCAGCATACCGAGGTAGCGACGCGCGGGATTGACCCCGGGCCACACCAGGATGGCGACGAACAGGGCGACCGATGCACCCATGTAGCCCACGGCGGTCCACTGCAGGACCGAGCCCCAAAGGGGAGCGATGGCGTCGTGGGCGGGTGAGAGCACGTAGACGCTGGCAATGAACCCGAGCACCAGGCGCAAAATCGCCTGCTCATGCTCACTGTCGGCGCGAGCGATCATCCGCTTGTGCATCCACCCCGTCAGGCGGGAGATGCCCAGATGATAGAAAATGCCTCGTTCGCGCATCGTTCGCTTCCCTTCAAGCCATCGCGATCGTTATCTCACCCACCCTCCGCGGACGAGGAATGCGCCAGCGGGTCCAGCAGCATCGAGCGGATGTCCTCGATGCGCTCGAGGCTATTGCGGAAGGCCGCCACACAGGCGGGGTCGAAATGTCGCCCGACGCCGGCCTCGATATGTCGCACGGCCTGATCCGCCGACCAGCTGCGCTTGTAGGGCCGCTCGGTGGTCAGGGCATCGAAGACGTCGGCAACCGCCACGATTCGCGCCGACAGGGGGATATCGTCCCCGCTCAGGCGGTTCGGATAACCGCTGCCGTCGAACTTCTCGTGATGGTGAAGGGCAATGATGGCACCGAGCTGCAGATATCGGGAGGGGCTCCCCTTGAGGATCTCGTAACCGATACGGGTGTGGGTGCGCATCAGGGTGGTCTCCCCCGGGGTGAGGGGGCCAATCTTCAGCAGGACGGAATCCGGAATGCCGATCTTGCCGATGTCGTGCATGGGAGACGCCAGCTCGATCTCCTCGCAACGACCCGATGGCAGTCCCAACCCCTCGGCGATCACTCGGCAATACCGGGCGATGCGCAATACGTGGTTGCCCGTTCCCTCGTCGCGATACTCACCCGCCTTCGCCAGCCGAAGCAGGGTCTCGCGCTCGCGGGACCCAATCTCCTGCGTGGCCAGTGCCACCTGCTCCTCGAGCCACCGGGCGCGATGGCGGATGATCTGCTGCTGATGGCGGAGGGTCAGCAGATTACGGCAGCGCGCCCGGCACTCATGGGGGTCGATCGGGCGATTGAGGAAATCCGTGGCCCCCGCGTCGAGCGCCTCGTAGCGGATGCGCTTGTCCTCCACGATGGTCACCATCACCAAGGGAACATCGCGGCAGGCAGGAATCCCACGAACCTCCCGGGTGAAGGCCACCCCATCGAGGCCCGGCATCTTGTAGTCGGTGAGAATGAGATCCGGTGTCCGCTCCCGCACGAACCCAAGGGCCTCGCGCGCATCGCCGAAGGCCACCACCTCCACCGTGTTGTCGATGCTGCGTATGAGCTGCCCGAGAATAGCGCGGCCGGTGTCCTGGTCATCGACCACGATGACGAGGTCCCGAGCCTTGCGTGGGCGCTCCAGGGACACGCTAGCGGTCCCTCCTCACCGGCGCGGGGAGCCCGCCGCCCGTCCCCGGACCAGCGCAACCTCGCTCCTGTGGTCGGAGCGCGGCTGGTTGGGGCCCCCTGCTGCGGTGGGCCCACTGGTGGAAAGGCTGCATACTGGACCTCGTAGCGGCAAGCCCGCACTGGCGAGCATAAGCTGTAATTTTAGCGTCCAAATCGCCGCAAGCTAGGTAGTGTTGACATTAAGCCAACCAGATCCAGGCCGCGGCGAGGGCGATGAACGCCTCAAAGCGCCGGTCGAGCTTGTCATAGCGGGTTGCGATTCTGCGCCAGTGTTTGATACGACAGAAGAAGCGCTCAACCAAGTTGCGCCCCTTTAGATGTGGCGATCAAAGGCTCGCATCTGAGTGCGGTTCACACCCGGGGGGATCACCGCCTGTGCACCCTCTTTTTTAAGGGCGCCCGCAGGCGCTATCCACAGCAGTGCCTCGAAGAACAAGCGATTGTCCGCCCCACTTCGGCCGCGGTCGCCCCGTTTGCCCGCAAGGGGCGCAATCCGCTCCCATTGATCGTCACGCAGGTTCAGACGAGCCATAAGCTCACCCTATCAGTTGGTTGGGCGAACTATATCATGCTAACTATCAGTAATACCTAGGGAAAAAGGGAGCGGCCTTCAGTCCTGGGGGCTTCGCCGGAGCAGTGGGTCGCTGAGTCGTTGCAGATGCCGTTCGGCGTGGCGCAGGTCATCGTGCAGCCGTTCGCGCTGGCGATCGAGGGTCCGTATCTCGTCGCGGATTTGCACCCGCCGCTTGTCGGAAGTCTTGTCATCGCGCAGCTTCCACTCCAGGCCGTCGATCTGTCCGTCCACCCTCTTGAGGTCGTTGCGCAGGTCCTGGACGGCGTAGGCGGCGTCATTGAGATCGCGGAAATCCCGATCGATGGCCGGTGGGCAGACGCCTTGATAGCGGCGTCCCGCCGAGCCCTCGCGCACGGCATTGCCGAGCACGCAGTAGTCCTCAAGACCCACCTTCCGGCCTTCACGGTACGCCCCGTCATCGGGAACGATCTTGTACTCGACACAGGCCTTACGGTGCTCCGCCAGGCGCGTCGCTCGATGCCCGGCACGGCCATCCGCCAGCCCTTGCTCCCACCAGTCGGCGGTCCGGCATTCGTCCTCGTTCAGGGTGGCGCAGCCGGTGAGTGCCAGCATCAGTAGCATCAATGGCTTTCTCGACAAGATCTAATCCTCTCGTTCTAACAGTTGCTTGTGCAAGTAATATCTGAGCATTTCGAGAAACAGGATGTTGCACCGCAACCGTATGTCGCTTCAATACCGGGAGACGGGTATCCGCAGCAGGCTATCCCCAGGGACCGAGGGGCACTAGCGGGCGGGGGCCTCCCCTGGAACGGGTGCAACCTCCTGGCCGGCTCAAAGGTATTCCCAGCGGGCGAAACTGGCGGCCTGCCCCGAGATTCGACCCTCGGCATCAAGAAGATTCCACAGCACGGCGCCGAGGATGCGGAAACGCCTCCCGGTGGAGGAGATGCGCACGCCTTCGTAACCCTCCAGGTAGCCATCCCGGGCCACCCGTTGCAGAAACAGGGTGCGTTGCTGCTGGTTAATGGGCTCTGCGGAGCGCCGCGAGGGAAGCTCGCTAAACGCGTCCCAGGTAAGCTCGAAGAGCTCTAGCGCCAGGGCATTGCCGTAGTTGAAGACGGGGTCAGCCTCGGTCCCGTGCGAAACCACCACGAAAGGCGCCTCATACAGCCGACGGGCATCCGCGATTAGGTCCCGCGAGGGGGGCAAGAGCTCGCGGTGGCTCCAATGGGCGAAGCTTCGGAGCAGCATTTCCACCTGGGGGAAGAGAAAGCCGTTAGCTTCGCTCGGAGGGTCTGACATTGGCGGTAGGGCACTGGATGGGCGATTTGGACGTGAGGACTCATCCTTATGAGCCATAACGGAGCGGTTTCCATTCATGATAATTCATCGACGCCGAGGCGCGACCGCCAACACCGATTCGCTTATACCCCGCCGACTTGTGCGTACCGCAGTCGCATCCGAGCGGAGCCGGCCGGTTACCAGCCGCCTCCGCGCGCGGCAAGCTCGTCCCCCTCTGCCACTGAGAGGTAGAGACGGAAGCCCTCGATGCGGCCGAGCAACCGGCGGCCAGCCAGTGCCGGTGCCTTGAGCAGTTGGTAGAACAGGACCGCGCACCCCGGCACAGCGATCACAATGAGCCCCAGGGTGAACGAGGTTGCGCCGATCAGGAGCCCAAGCACGAAGAGCTCGGCCACCCAGAAGGGTAGGGCGAATAGGGTGAGGAACAGGGCCCCGCCCTTGGCGGCGATTGTGCTGGCGGTGCGCCGGGCGGCGACGGCCCGAAAGGTCAAGAGACCCACGCCCAGGCTCCAGAAGAGCAGCCGCGGTACCATAAGCCCGCATCCGCCCGCGCATCCGGTAGAAAGAGTAGGGCGAATGCGAGTGTCAGGGTTCCCGCTAGGGCACCTGGCAGTAGCCAGGCGCCAGCACGCGCTCAATGTCGCTCCAGGCCGCGGCTCGCACCAGGCGGTTGTAGAGAAGCACCGCCCAC
>JAEHCY010000091.1 GCA_016880695.1 Chromatiaceae bacterium
ATTAGGGCTGGGGAGAGGGCGCGAGCACGCGCCGAAAGAGGGCTCTGGCGCTCAGCAGGGCACCGGGCCCATAATTTATGCTCGCCTCCAGTTCACGACAACCGGAGCTCGCCGCGGAGGGGGCGAGGGGCACATTCGGCTCGGCTTCGCCAGGACACCGCGCGATCGCCGATACGGCTAACGGTGCGGCATCGCGCAGGTTTCTTGGGGGCGCTGAGTGCTCTCCAGCGCATTCTGCGGGGCGGAACAATCCCGTGGATTTGATCCAGATCAAGGTTTTGTGCGGCCCGGAAACCAAAACTGCGGCATATGGCGCACCCGCAAGGGTTCCGGGCAACTGCAGGTTGCCGGTGCTTACCCAGCGGGGGCGCAGCACAAAATGATAAATTGCGTTGTTGCGAACGGAGGAGGTCACGCCGCCTGGCTTTTGTCAGTTGGCCCCCGGGATGTGCGGGAGTGCCGGCTGGCCTTGGGTTCCACTTGTCACCTTTTCACCCTACCCAGCTCAAGGAGATCACGCTTATGGCAGAACCAACCGCTACATCGGCAAGAGCTCCCGGAAAACCGGAGAGAAAACCTATCCTGCAACGGGTCGTGGACAACCCCTTTCTGCTGCTCTTTCTTGGGGTGGTGATGCCCACCGTGTTCTACGTTCTGTGGGGGGTCATGGAGATCGTGACCCTCCCCGTGGCTCCATAAATTCTGAAGAGAAGAGGGGGAAACGCCAATGGCTAGTTATTTACCTCCGGCCCAAGAGGTCTGGTGGAAAGAACCGGTGGGCAAGGACGAAATCGTCTGGATCCTGATCGCCTTCACCTGGTGCATGGTTCTGTTCTTCATGATGCCCTACTGGCACCTGTACGGAAAACAGAACCTCTCCAACGAGGCCTATCAGACCACGCCGGCCAAGTATCAGGAGAAGGTCCAGGCCATGGTGGACAAGTACAAGGTGCGCGAAGAGGCAGGGTTGCCGGTGGTGGCCCCACCACCGGGCAGCGATGTCTACTTGCTTGGGCGGCTGTGGCAGTGGTATCCAATCCTAGAGCTGCAGAAGAACAAGAGCTACCGCCTACATCTGTCTTCGGCGGATTGGCAGCATGGCTTCTCGCTGCAGCCGGTGAACATCAACGTGCAGGTGCTGCCGGGCTACGAGAGTGTCATTACCACAACGCCGGACCAGGCGGGTGAGTACACCATCGTCTGCAACGAGTATTGCGGCCTCGGGCATCACACCATGCTCGGCAAGATCCACGTGAAGGAGTAACCCCATGGCACAATTTCGCGTCTGCCCGAGCTCCGGGCTTTATTTCCACAAATCGGCCGAGAGCCTGATGAAGGCCAACGCGGTCGCCGCTGCGGTTAGCCTGCTGATCGCCGGTTTCCTCGGGGTGCTGGTCGCCCTGACCCGTTGGCCCGCCGTGCACCTGCTGCCAGCCGATAGCTATTACATGGTCCTCACCGTCCATGGCATCGGGGCACTGATCTTCTGGATCATCTTCTTCGAGATCGCCATCCTCTATTTTGCCTCCTCCACCCTGTTGCGTTGTCGCTTGGCCACCCCGCGCTGGGCTTGGCTTGGCTTCATACTCATGGTGATCGGGGCAATCACCACCACCGTCACGGTTTTCCAGGGCGGTTCGAGCGTAATGATGACCTCCTACGTTCCGATGCCCGCCCAGCCCACATTCTACCTGGGCTTGATCCTGTTTGCGGTGGGGGCGCTTATCGGTGTATTCGTATTCTTCGGCACCCTGGTGGTGGCCAAGGATGAGAACACCTATCAGGGATCGGTGTCGCTGGTGACCTTTGGTGCCATCACCGCCGCCATCATTGCGGTCTTCACCATCGCCTCCGGCGCTATCATCCTAATCCCGACCTTTCTCTGGTCGGTGGGCTACATCGGCCATATCGACCCGCTGATGTATCGCATCATCTGGTGGGGCCTCGGGCACTCCTCCCAGCAGATCAACGTGGCCGCGCACGTGGCGGTGTGGTATCTGATCGCCGGGGTGGTGTTCGGTGCCAGGCCGATGTCCGAGAAGGTCAGCCGTTCGGCCTACCTGCTCTACATCCTGTTCCTGCAGTTGGCTTCCGCCCACCATATCCTGGTGGATCCGGGTGTGAGCTCGGAGTGGAAGGTGTTCAATACCTCCTACGCCATGTACCTGGCGGTGCTGGCCAGCATGATCCACGGGCTGACCGTCCCCGGTTCCATCGAGGTGGCCCAGCGCAGCAAGGGATATACCAAGGGCATGTTCGAGTGGCTGCGCAAGGCGCCCTGGGATAATCCGGTGTTCTCCGGCTTGTTCTTCTCCCTGGTCGGCTTTGGCTTCCTGGGGGGCATCTCGGGGGTCGTGATGGGCACCGAGCAGATCAACATCATCATCCACAACACCATCTACGTTCCGGGGCATTTCCATGCCACGGTGGTTATAGGCACAACGATGGCCTGGATGGCGCTGACCTATCTGCTCATCCCGGTGCTGTTCCGCCGTCAGATGATCTTCCCGCAGGTGGCTAAGTGGCAGCCCTATGTGTTTGGTCTGGGCATGACTATGGTCTCGGTATTCCTGATGGCCGCCGGCACCCTCGGCGTGGCCCGGCGCCACTGGGACATGGGCTTCGCGGGTAGCCCCCTTGGCTTCCAGTATCCCGGTACCGCTTACGTGCTGATGGGCATCGCCGGTATCGGCGCCCTGCTGGCCGCGGTCGGCGGGGCCATGTACCTGATCGTCACGGTGGGTTCCCTGGTGTTCGGCAAGAAGCTCGAGCAGTCCGCCGGGTTCCTGCAGAGCTTCGGCAAGCCGCTGGCCGACGCTGTCTACAACGTCGAGCATCCCGAGCAAGTGCCCATGGCCAGCCGTACGGTGGTGGAACAGCACGGGTCGGCGGGGTTCCATGCACCGGGTACCTTCGCCCTGGCGCTGGTCTTGCTGGTGTCTTTCGTGATCTACTACTTCATCAACTGGAACTATCTGGCGGCGGTCTGGCCGCTCCGGTAGTCTTCTAGCACCTGGCGGGGCGTTCGCGCCCCGCCGCTTTCTCGATTCCGAATCGGCACCCACCCGCCGCTCAATGGGGTGAGGGGGGCCTGCCGGGCGAACTACGCAGCGAGTCCGACATGCTCAAGCAACTCAGCAATCTGTTTAAGCTCCGCATCGGGGTCATCATGTCCTTCACCGCCGTGGCGGCGATGGTCGTCACCCCGGGCAAGCCTCTCACTGGCTGGCAGACGCTCATATTGGCCCTGACCGTCCTGGTTGCGGCGGCCAGCGCCGGCGCCTTCAATCAATATTACGAGCGCGACCTCGACAGCCGGATGCGTCGCACCTGCAACCGGCCTTTCGTCACCGGTAGCCTACGTTATTCTCCGGCCTGGCTGTTTCTGATCTCGGGGCTTTTGGTCGCCGGGGTATCCGTGGCGGCGCTCGTGCTCAACGGCATGGCGGCGCTCTATATCTTTCTCGGGGCCTTTTTCTATGCCGTGGTCTACACGGTTTGGCTTAAGCGCCGCACCTGGCTGAATATCGTCATCGGCGGGGCAGCGGGCAGCTTCGCGGTGCTTGCGGGAGCCGCCGCGGTCGACCCGAATCTCACGGCGGTGCCGGTGATTCTGGCCATCGTGCTGTTCCTCTGGACACCTTCCCATTTCTGGAGCCTGGCCATCGCCCAGCGGGAGGACTACCAGGCTGCGGGTGTCCCCATGCTTCCCGTGGTGGTGGGCGACGCGCGGGCCGCCCGCATCGTGTTCCTCAATACCTTCATCCTGGTGGCGACCTCCCTCCTGCCGGTGTTTTTCGGGCTCGGCTGGATCTACCTGGCCGGCGCCATGCTGGGGGGAGGGTACTTTCTCTACCGCAACCTGCAACTGGTCCAAGATCCCACCCCCAGGACGGCGATGGTCTGTTTCTTCGCCTCTCTGGTGCAGCTCGGCACCCTGCTGACCGCCGCGGTTATAGATGGCCTGCTGGTCAGCTAGGCAATAGTGCTCCCAACCCCTTTGCTTGACGGGCGCCGGCCGCGCACAGTGGTCGGTGCGGGGCTGCTTGCACTGCTCGCCGCGCTCGCTGCCACCGCCTCGGCCGAGCAGCCAGCGGTACCGACCGGGGCGTTCGACAGCGCGCAAGCCCTCAAGACCAGTCAGGCATCCCTCGGCAGGCCGCTCGGTGACTACCGGTTCACGACCAGTAGCGGCGAGACCCTGTCGCTCTCGAGCCTCAAGGGTAAGCCCTGGGTGTTGAGCCTGGTCTATACGAGCTGCTACCACGTCTGCCCCATGACCACCCAGTACCTGGCTAAGGTGGTGGGGAAGGCGCGCGCGGCACTGGGGGACGATAGCTTCCGGGTGGCCACCCTCGGTTTCGATACCGACCACGACACTCCGGAGTCCATGCGCCAGTTCGCCAAGAACCAGGGCATTGCCGGTGCCGATTGGCTACTGCTGAGCGCCGATCGGCAAACCGCCGACGCGCTGATGAAGGACCTGGGCTTCACTTACGTGACCTCGCCCCGAGGCTTCGACCACATCATTCAGGCCAGCGTGATCGACGCGGAGGGGAGGATCTATCGCCAGGTCTACGGCGAGGTGTTCGAGACCCCGCTGTTGGTGGAACCGCTGAAGGACCTGGTGCTGGGGACTCCCAAGCCGGGAGAGCCCCTCCTCGATGGCCTGATCGACCGCATACGCTTCTTCTGCACCACCTATGACCCCAGCCGCGACGCCTATCACTTTGATTTGTCGATCTTCATCGGCATTATCATCGGCGTGATGATCCTGGGGTCGTTGCTTGTTTTCGTCGTGCGCGAACTTTTGCGTGGCCGGCAGTTAAGGAGCTCTTGACGCATATCAAACCCTTTGCGGATTAGTTTGTGCTAATAAAGCAGTCTGCCGTTGGCAGTTGCACGCACAGACGAGGACACCGAGCTTGAAGTCCTTCAATCCCATTAAACGGGGGTATCTCGCCCTCGAAACCTGGCTCAGCTTTTCCTTCACCCCTGCTTGGAACCCCTTCTATCACCTGGGGACCTTGACCTTCTTTTTTCTCTGGGTGGTGCTGATCAGTGGGCTTTACCTGTTCGTCTTTTTCGACAGCAGTATTCACGGTGCCTACGCCTCGGTGGAGCGTATCACCCACGAACAGTGGTATGCCGGTGGGGTGATGCGCAGCCTCCACCGCTACGCCTCCGATGCCGCGGTGGTGACCATCCTGCTGCACATGTTCCGGGAGTTCGCCCTCGACCGTTACCGGGGCTTCCGCTGGTACTCCTGGTTCACCGGCATCCCCTCGCTGTGGATGATCATTCTGCTGGGTATCACCGGCTACTGGCTGGTGTGGGACATGCTGGCCCAGTACGTTGCCATCGGCTCCTCGCGGCTGATGGACGCGGTGCCGATCTTCCCCGAGGCGATGACGCGCAACTTCCTCGAGGGGTATCTGAACGACCGGTTCTTCATCCTCATGGGGTTCCTGCATCTGCTGGGCCAGCCCATGTTCCTGGTGTTCATGCTCTGGTTCCATGTGCGGCGCTTGTCCCACGTCGACATCAATCCACCCCGCGGGCTTGCTATCGGCAGCTTTCTGGCCCTGCTCGTGCTGTCGGCGGCGAAACCTGCCATCAGCCATGGGCCGGCGGATCTCAGCCGTGTGCCCGCGGTGCTCAATCTCGACTGGTTCTACCTCAACGTCTATCCCTTGCTGGATTACTGGACAGCGGGGCAGACCTGGATTCTTACCACCGGCGTGAGCCTGTTGTTGATGCTTCTGCCCTGGCTTCCCCGGAAGCGTACCGCTCCCGCCGCGGTGGTCGATCTCAACCACTGTAACGGCTGCGGCCAGTGTTTCGACGACTGTCCGTTCGACGCCATATCGATGCAGAAGCGCACCGATGGCGCCCGCTGGGAGCATGAGGTGGTGGTGAACCCCTCCCTGTGCGCCGCCTGCGGGATCTGCATGGGCGCTTGTCCCTCCTCCAACCCCATGCGCCGTGCCGATGAGGTGATCAAGACCGGGATCGACATGCCGCAGTTTCCCCTCCACGAAATCCGCGCCAGGACCGAGGCGGCGATTGCCGCCCTGCGCGGCGACACCCGGATCCTGGTGTTCGGCTGTGAGCATGGTTTCGACGTCACCGAGCTCAATAGCACCGATACCCTGGGTGTCACCCTGTTCTGCTCGGGCATGGTGCCGCCCACCCTCATTGAGTACGCTCTGAAGAAGGGTGTCGAGGGTGTGGTGGTTTCAGGCTGCCGCCCCGCCGACTGCTATTTTCGCTACGGCAACAAGTGGATGACCAAACGTATCCAGGGCCTGCGCAAGCCGGTACTGCGGCCCCGGGTCGATCAGCGGCGATTGATGATCCTGGGGGCGGCGGAGACCGATGGGGCAGGGCTGCGGCGCGACCTCGCCGCTTTCCGTCAGTCCTTGGTCGCCCTCAAGACAGAGGCTGATGGCGCGCCCGGCCCGGCAAGGAGGGCAGGGGATGGCTAACTGGTATCGCTACCCCCTCCAGGCCCTTAATTACCTGATCTTCGCGATCCTGGTGGGCTACCTCTCCACGTCCCCCTCCTACCAGCATATTGAGCCGGGCCAGGCCCAGGTGACCCTGGCCTTCGGACACGCCGGTCAGCCGCGGGAGCCCTGCCGGCAGCTCACTCCGGAAGATCTGGCCAAGCTGCCACCGAACATGCGCCGACCCGTTGACTGCCCGCGCCAGCGATCACCTATCCTGGTCGAGCTGCTGATGGACAACGCGCCGCTGCTGCGGGCCGAGATCAGGGCCCCCGGGCTGTTTGAGGACGGCATCGTGGATGTCTTTCGCAGCGTTCGGGTACCCGAGGGCTCGCATTTCTTTCAGGTCCGCATGAACGATAATGTCCGGGTGGCGGGCTATACCCACAGCGCGGAAAAGGAGGTCACTCTCGAGGACGGGAAGCTCTTGGTCGTCGATTTCAACCCTGAGAGGGGATTTTCCTTCAAATGAAACCACATTCCAGCACGGCAAATCAGGACTTCCTGCTCCAGGTACCCCCGGGAGAGATCGCCCGACTTGCCATCGGTTGGCTGCTCCTGGCCCTCGGGGCACTGGTTGTTGGTGGGCTCTTAACCATCCTCATCGTGCTTTCGCGCACCCCCGGGGTGCAAGACATCATCCCCTGGGTGGATTTCTTTCACACCGCGCTGGTGGTGCACGTAGACCTCACGGTTCTGGTGTGGTTTCTGGCGTTTGCCGGGGTTCTCTGGAGTGTCAATCGTTCCGCGCAATGCCTCCGTTGCGGTTGGATCGGCCTGTGGCTGGGTGTGGCCGGAACCGCGGTGATGGCACTCTCGCCGTTTCTGGGCGCCGCTGCGCCCTTCATGAACAACTACGTCCCGGTGCTCCGCCACCCCCTGTTCTTCGCCGCACTCGGGCTGTTTGGACTTGGGTTCGCCGCGCTGGTGGTGGATGGTCTGCTCCACTCCCGGCGGATGGGGGAGGCCGGGGCGGGCGAGGGGGCGCTGCGATTCGGACTCTTCACCGCACTGGTGATTTCGCTCATCTCCGTCGTGGCGCTGGTCGCCTCCTATGCGGGCATACCCGCAACGGTCACCGGCGAGCATTACTACGAGCTGTTGTTCTGGGGTGCAGGGCACACGGTGCAATTCACCCACACGCAGTTGATGCTGGTGGCCTGGTTGTGGCTCGCCGCGGTGTCGAACGCGCCACCCCCGTTAAGTCCCAGGGTAGCACTGGTAATCCTGGGGATCGGGGCGGCACCGGTGCTGTTGGTCCCGGTGCTCTATCTCCTCTATGAGGTGACCTCTGGCTACCATGTCCTGACCTTTACCTGGCTCATGCAGTACGGAGGGGGTTTGGCCGCGCTTCCAATCGGGCTAGCCGTGCTGCTGGGTCTGTTCCACTCGGCCGCCGCGACCGGCGAGACCAGTGGAGAGCGCAACGCGCTCCTGTTTTCGATCATCCTGTTCGCCGCCGGGGGCATCATCGGCTTTCTGATCCGCGGCACCAATGTCACCGTCCCGGCCCATTACCACGGCTCGATTGTGGCGGTCACCCTCGCCTACATGGGCGTGACCTACCACCTGTTACCTCGACTCGGTTTCCGCAAACCCCAAGGCCGAATGGTGAAGTGGCAGCCGATCATCTATGGCAATGGCCAGCTACTCCATGTGCTGGGGCTGGCCTGGTCGGGAGGTTACGGGGTACAGAGAAAGACCGCTGGCAGCGCCCAAGGTCTGGAGGGGATGCAAGAGATCCTCGGCATGGGACTCATGGGGCTGGGTGGCCTGA
>JAEHCY010000092.1 GCA_016880695.1 Chromatiaceae bacterium
CTCAGTCGCCGGGGCTGCACCATCCCCCAGACGAGCGCCAACCAGACCCCAGCGACCAGGGCACAGAAGAGATAGACGCCGCTGACCCCAAAGAACTGGTGCATCACCCCGCCCCCCATACCCCCAGCAAACGCGCCGAGGAATTGGAAGGTGGAAAAGACCCCCATGGCGGAACCTCGGGCCTGGGCGGGGGCGATGCGGGAGACAAGGGAGGGAAGGGATGCCTCCAACAGGTTGAAGGCGGTGAAGAACACAAGGATGGCCGCGATCGATGGCCAAAAGGCCCGGTGAAACAGGGATAGCACCAACTCCACCAGCACCAAGGCGACCACCGCACCGAGCAGTACCGCTTTGACCCGCCCTCGGCGCTCGGCCATGATCACAAATGGCACCATCGCCAGCACCGAAAGCACCAGAACCGGCAGATAAACCAGCCAGTGATCCTGGGACGGAATCCCAGCCTGCTGCAAATCCAACGGGTAGACCAGGAACATGGAGGTGATCAGCATGTGCAGGGTGAGCACCCCAAAATCGAGTCGGAGCAGCTCGCGATGCCGGATGATCCCGCTCAATTGCCCAAGCACCGGCTCAGCATCGCGGTGCACACGGCTCTTGAGCGGGCTCGGCACCACGAGCAGCACGAGCAACATACCCACACCGGCGAGCCCCGCCGTCAGCCAAAACACCCCCGGCACGCTGATCTCGGCCGCGAGCAGGGGACCGAGGATCAGCGCCAGGGTAAAGGAGATCCCGATGCTGACCCCGATCATCGCCATCGCCCGCAGCCTCACCTCGTCACGGGTGAGGTCCGCCGCCAGCGCCATCACCGCGGCGGCAATGGCACCACTACCCTGCACCGCGCGGCCGAGGATGATCCCCGCGATCCCCTCGGCTGTGGCCGCCACCACACTGCCAATGGCGAAGAGCACCAACCCCCCCAGGATCACCGGCTTGCGCCCGATGTGGTCGGAGAGCATGCCGAAGGGAATCTGCAGCAGCCCTTGGGTGAGTCCATAGACACCGATCGCGAGCCCCACGAGCACCGGTGTCACCCCTGGAAGACCCTTCGCATACAGGGCGAACACCGGCAAGATGAGGAACAGCCCAAGCATGCGCAGGGCATAGATGATGGCAAGAGACAGGGCGGCACGGCGCTCGATTGGGTTCAGGCCGGGCGCCGGCAATGGGATCGTCATACGGGCGGAAACCGCGCTTTGCTTGTATTTGGGAAGGCCGATTATAGTACCAGGTTGGCCAGGCGACGACGAAACCCCATGGACACCATCCGCATCCGCGGCGCCCGCACCCATAACCTGCAAAACATCGATGTCGATCTCCCGCGCGATGCACTGATCGTCTTCACCGGGCTGTCAGGTTCGGGAAAGTCATCCCTCGCCTTCGACACCCTTTATGCGGAAGGCCGGCGCCGTTACGTCGAGTCGCTGTCTGCCTATGCCCGGCAGTTCCTGTCGATGATGGAAAAGCCCGATGTGGACCACATCGAGGGGCTGTCCCCGGCGATCGCCATCGAGCAGAAGACCACCACCCACAACCCCCGCAGCACGGTCGGCACGATCACGGAGATCTATGACTATCTGCGGCTTCTGTTCGCGCGCGTCGGTATTCCGCAGTGTCCCACCCATGGTGATGCCCTGGCGGCGCAAACAGTCAGCCAGATGGTCGACCAGGTGCTCGGGCTACCGGCGGGGGACCGGGTCATGCTGCTGGCACCGGTCGTGGACGAACGCAAGGGCGAATACCAGAAGCTGCTGCGCGAGCTACACGCCCAGGGTTTCGTGCGTGCCCGCATCGATGGGGAGCTCTTCGAGCTCGATGAACCACCGGAGCTCGACCCCCACAAACGCCACCGCATCGAGGTGGTGGTGGACCGCTTTCGCGTCCGGCCGGATCTCGGCCTGCGACTCGCGGAATCCTTCGAGACCGCCCTTAGGCTCTCCGGAGGGTTGGCACGCATCAGCTGGCTCGATGAGCCCGTCCGGGCTCCCCTGATCTTCTCGGCCCGCTTTGCCTGCCCCCAATGTGGCTACAGCATGCCCCCGCCGGAGCCCAGGATGTTTTCGTTCAACAACCCCTCAGGTGCCTGTGGGGGCTGCGGAGGACTGGGTACCCAACCCTTCTTCGACCCCGCAAAGATAGTGATGCACCCCGAGCTTAGCCTCGCTGCGGGGGCGGTGCGCGGCTGGGATCGACGCAATGCCTACTACTTCGCGCTGATTCGTTCACTCGGCAACCACTACGGCTTCGACCTCGAGACCCCATGGCACCAGCTACCCGAACCGGCCCGCAAGGTGATCCTCTATGGCAGTGGCAAGGAGGCGCTCGATTTCCACTACTTCAACGACCGGGGCGGAATGGTCGAGAGACGCCATCCCTTCGAGGGCATCCTGCGCAACATGGAGCGCCGCTACCGGGAAACCGAGTCCAATACGGTACGTGAGGAGCTCGCGCGCTACCTGTCGCATCAACCTTGTCCGAGCTGCAACGGCACGCGCCTCAACGAGGCGGCCCGCTCGGTTCTGGTCTCCGGGCTCAGCCTGCCGCAGGTGACGGCGATGCCCGTTGGAGCCTCCCTCGACCTGTTTCAGCACCTCCAGCTACCGGGCGCCAGGGGCGAGGTGGCGGAGAAGATCATCCGCGAGGTGAGCCAACGGCTTCAGTTCCTCGCCAACGTCGGACTCGACTACCTGACACTTGAACGGAGCGCGGAGACCCTCTCGGGCGGTGAGGCCCAGCGCATCCGCCTCGCTAGCCAGATTGGCGCCGGGCTGGTGGGGGTCATGTACATCCTCGATGAGCCCTCCATCGGTCTGCACCAGCGCGATAACGCCCGACTGCTGCGCACGCTGGCGCAACTGCGCGATCTCGGCAACACGGTGATCGTGGTCGAGCACGATGAGGAAGCCATGCGCGCCGCCGATCAGATCCTGGACATCGGCCCCGGCGCCGGCCTGCATGGCGGGTGCATCGTGGCACAAGGGACCGCCGCCGCCGTCGCCGCCAATCCCGCATCCCTCACCGGGCGATATCTCTCGGGTGAACTGCGAATCGAGATCCCGCAGCGGCGCACCGCCTCCGACCCTGCCCGCCAACTGCGCATCCTCGGTGCCCGGGGCAACAATCTCAAAGACCTGGAGGTTGGGCTACCCGTGGGCCTGCTGACCTGCGTGACGGGTGTCTCCGGGTCGGGCAAGTCCACCCTGATCAACGACACTCTCTACCCGGCGAGTGCGCGAGCGCTCCACGGAGCGAGCCTATCCCCGGCCCCGCATCGTGCGATCGAAGGCCTCAAGCACTTCGACAAGGTGGTCGATGTCGACCAAAGTCCCATCGGCCGTACCCCACGCTCCAATCCCGCCACCTATACCGGACTGTTCGGTCCCATCCGCGATCTGTTCGCCGCAACCCCCGAGGCACGGGCCCGCGGCTACGGTCCCGGTCGATTCAGCTTCAACGTCCGCGGTGGTCGCTGCGAGGCCTGCAAGGGTGACGGACTGATCAAGGTGGAGATGCATTTCCTCCCTGATATCTATGTTCAGTGTGATCTGTGCCTCAGTCGTCGCTATAACCGCGAAACCCTGGAGATCCACTACAAAGGGCGGTCCATTGACCAGGTGCTCGACCTCACGGTGGAGGATGGCCTGCAGTTTTTCGCGGCCGTGCCGGTTCTTCGGCACAAACTCGAGACACTGACGGATGTGGGGCTCGGCTACCTAACGCTCGGGCAGACCGCGACCACACTCTCCGGGGGCGAGGCACAACGGGTCAAGCTCTCTCGCGAGCTCGCCAAGCGCGACACGGGTCGGACCCTCTACATTCTCGACGAACCCACCACCGGGCTCCACTTTCACGACGTCCGGCACCTACTCGGGATCCTGCACCGCCTTCGCGACGAGGGAAACACGCTCGTGGTCATCGAGCACAACCTCGACGTCATCAAGACCGCCGACTGGATCCTGGATCTCGGCCCCGAGGGCGGCGAAGGAGGTGGCCAGCTCATTGCAGCGGGGACACCCGAGCAGGTGGCCGAAAATCCGGCGTCCCATACCGGCCGGTTCTTGAGAGGGGTCTTCGAGCGCGGCTGGTAGCTCAGGCGCTTGGCGCGGGCCCCAATACCTCCAGCTCAGCCCCCGCCTGCAGACCGAGCAGGGCATCGGCCCGGCCCTGGTTCACCGCAATCTCCACCAGACCAAAGGCGTTGCAGTACCAAAACGGCGTTCCGGGCGGGACCTCGCAGAAGGTCCTGGCGTAGCCAAGCACCCACCCTGGAATCCGGATCTGCGTGGTCTTGGACAACCCCTCGGCGCGCAAGCCTGTGATCAGGTTGCCAAAGCGATCCAGGTAGAGAACCTGGGCCAGCTCACCGGGCCAGCCCCAGCCAGTGATCTGTTCCGGTGCCAGGGGAACGGCCTCGATCGGCTGCCCGCGGATCAGGGAAATTGCCAGGGGAAGAAAAAGGTCCCGCCCGTGGAAGCTGTCGGAGAGCCGCTCTGGTCGCCAGTCGACACGATGCAACAGGGCTTTGCCGGCACGGGCGAGCATCGGGGCGAGGACACCGTTGTCGGGCGCGAGGAACCAGTCCCCGTCGATGCGGGCTCTAAGCACCGCCCGATCGCTTCCCACCCCCGGATCCACTACGCAGAGATAAAGGGTCGCCGTAGGCATCTTCGCCACCAGCGCGGGCAGGAGATAGGCGGCGAGCCGCGGTGCATGGGGCGACAGATCGGACACCAGCTCCACGACCGGGATCTCAGGAAGCGCTGCGGCAAGCAAGAGCCGCATCTGTCCCAGATAGGGACCGCCGCTCCCAAAGTCCGTGACCAAACCGATCCGGTCAATCACGATGATCCAGGGCCTCTAACGCAAAGCCGGGCTCGCGGCCCGGCTTGTGCAAAACTCACCCAAAGGCATAGTCTAGGTGGTAACCTTAGTCGCCCCCTTGGTCTCGATTGCGTGGTCGGCGCGGTCCACCAACTCCACATAGGCCATGGGCGCTGCATCCCCCTGGCGTAGCCCGCACTTGAGAATGCGCAGATACCCACCCGGCCGGGTCTGGTAGCGCGGCCCAAGCTCGTTAAAGAGCTTACCCACCGCTTCCTTGTCCCGAAGCCGAGCAAACGCCAGCCTGCGCTCGGCAACCCCGTCGGTCTTGGCTAGGGTAATGAGCGGCTCGGCCACTCGGCGGAGTTCTTTGGCCTTTGGCAGGGTGGTCTGTATCAGTCCCTGCTTGAACAGAGAACTGGCCATGTTGCGAAACATCGCCTCTCGATGAGCGCTGTTTCGATTGAGATGCCTGCCTGATTTGCGATGACGCATCGGTCGATCCCCAGGTTGTGGTGTTCGCTTACTTGCCGATCAGTTCTTCGATGTTCTCTGGCGGCCAGTCTTCCAAGCGCAGGCCAAGGGAAAGCCCGCGGGTTGCCAGCACGTCCTTGATCTCGGTGAGCGACTTCTTACCCAGATTGGGTGTCTTCAGAAGCTCAACCTCGGTGCGCTGAATCAGGTCCCCAATCAGATAAATATTCTCGGCCTTGAGGCAGTTGGCGGAACGCACTGTCAGCTCTAGATCATCGACCGGTCTGAGCAGCACGGGGTCGATGCTGTGGCGGGTAGGCAGAGGCTCGCCCTGCATCTTCGGCGCCCCTTCCTGCAGATTGACGAAAACCGACAGCTGATCACGCAGCACGGCGGCCGCTCGGCGAACAGCATCCTCAGGTTTTAAGGTACCGTCGGTCTCCAGCTCAATCACCAACCGATCAAGGTCGGTGCGCTGCTCAACCCGCGCCGCTTCCACATCGTAGGCGACGCGACGCACCGGACTGAAGGATGCATCGAGCTGCAGTTTTCCGATCGGCCGGTCGCCTGTCGCCTCGCTCTCGCGCTGCGTGACCGGCTCGTAGCCGCGCCCCCGCCGAACCGTGAGCGACATGCTCAACTCCGTGGGGCCGGTAATGTGAGCGATCACGAGACCGGGATTAGCGATTTCGGCGGTGTGGTCGATACGAATATCCCCCGCCCGAACCTGTCCTGGACCGGTCTTGCGCAGGGTGAACACCGCTTCGTCACGGCCGTGCAGGGCGATCGCCACATCCAGTAGGTTCAGCTGGATCTCAAGCACGTCCTCCTGAACGCCCTCGATGGTGGTGTACTCATGGAGCACACCCTGAATCTCGGCATCGGTGATCGCGCAGCCCGGCATCGATGAGAGCAGGATGCGCCTCAACGCATTGCCCAGCGTGTGCCCGAACCCCCTCTCGAGGGGCTCAAGGGAGATCCGAGCCAGGTTCCTGCTGCCGCTTACAGGCTCAACCTTGACTAGCTTGGGCTTCAGGAACTCGTCTGCGTCAGCCATTCAATCCGCTCCCCGTCCCTACTTCGAATACAACTCGACGATGAGCTGCTCGTTGATGTCCGCGGGCAGATCGGTCCGGTCGGGCGCGCGTCTGAAGATACCCTTCATGGCCTTGCTATCGACTTCGATCCAGGCCGGAAAACCGTTATGCTCCGCGAGCGCTAATGCATTCTGGATACGCACCTGCTTGCGCGCCCCCTCGCGCACCATGATTTCGTCCTCCGAGCTAACCAGGTAGGAGGGTATATTGATGCTGCGCCCGTTGACGAGGATGGCTTTATGGGTGACCAACTGTCGCGCCTCGGCCCGTGTTGCGCCAAAGCCCATCCGATAGACCACATTGTCCAAGCGGCGCTCTAGCATCGCCAGCAGGTTTTCACCGGTCGCGCCGCGCGCCCGCGCTGCATCGGCATAGTAATTACGGAACTGCTTCTCGAGCACACCGTAAATACGCCGTACCTTCTGCTTTTCGCGCAATTGCACGCCGTAGTCCGACAAGCGGCGACGGCGGTCGCCAAACATGCCGGGCGCCTTCTCCATCTTGCACTTCGAATCGAGCGAGCGGGCTCGACTCTTGAGCGAAAGATCGGTCCCTTCGCGCCGGGCAAGCTTGCAGGTTGGTCCAATATACCGCGCCATCTTCCGTTCTCCGCTGTCTTTACACTCGCCGCTTTTTCGGGGGCCGGCAACCGTTGTGGGGGATGGGCGTCACGTCGGTGATGCTGGTGATCTTGAACCCGGCGTTGTTGAGCGCCCGCACTGCGGACTCGCGCCCTGGCCCCGGACCCTTGACGTTGACGTCAAGATTCTTCATCCCGTATTCCTTGGCGACCGCCCCCGCCTTATCCGCCGCCACCTGGGCAGCGAACGGGGTACTCTTGCGAGAACCGCGGAAACCTGAGCCACCAGCGGTCGCCCAAGCCAACACGTTGCCCTGCCGGTCGGATATACAGATGATGGTATTGTTGAACGACGCGTGCACATGGGCAATGCCGTCGCTCACAGTTTTCTTGATCTTCTTTCGGATAC
>JAEHCY010000093.1 GCA_016880695.1 Chromatiaceae bacterium
ATATTCCCCAGATACTCCCTCCAGATACTGCCAGATACTTCCCACTTCCCCCAGATACTTCCCCGGCTGATCAGCCGGGTGCATTTTGAAACTCATTGTCGTGTTGCCTTTTTAGCGGTCCTTGGCGTATCGCCCGAGTGCTCAGTCTCGCTCAGCGCTCCTGCTTGGCGTACAGCGCGGCGTAAAGGCCTTCACCCTGGATGAGTTCTTCATGGCGGCCTTCTTCCACCACGCGGCCATCCTCGAAGACCAGTGCCCGATCGGCCTGTTTCACGGCGCTCAGGCGGTGGGCGATGATGAGGGTGGTGCGTCCGGCGAGAAAGCGCCGCAGCGCCCCGTGGAGTTGGCGCTCGGTCTCGGTGTCGAGCGCGGAGGTGGCCTCGTCGAGTACCACCACGTGGGGGTCGCTGAGCACCATGCGGGCGATGGCCAGACGCTGGCGCTCGCCGCCCGAGAGGCGTATCCCGTCGCGGCCGATCAGGGTGTCGAGGCCCTGTTTCAGCCCTGCCACCGTCTCGCGCAATTGGGCCACCTCGAGCGCTTCCCACAGGCGATCGTCGGCAATTGGCCTGCCGAGGGTCAGATTCATGCGCACGCTGTCGTTGAATAGCGCCGGGTGCTGCAGCACGGTGGCCACGTGCTCGCGCACCACGTCCATGCCGATCTCCTGCACCGAGACCTCGTCGTAATAGACGGCGCCGGAACGGGGCGGATATAGACCCAGCAGCACCTGCACCAGGGTGGTCTTGCCCCCGCCGCTGGCGCCGACGAAGGCAACCTTCTCCCCCGCCGCGATGCGCAGAGACACCCGGTCCAGGACGGTGGGCCCGGACCCGTAGGCGAAGCTAACGTCCTCCAGGCGCACCGAGACGGTGCGTTTGCCGGCGAAGGGGTCGCGGTGGTGCGGGTATTGCGGCTCTGCCTCCAGGGTGAGGAGGCGGTTGATGCGCTGCAGGGAGGCGCTGGCACTGTGGTAGGCGTACTGGACGCCAAGCAGCTCCTGGACCGGTCCCATCATGAACCAGAGATACGCGTACACCGCCAGCATCTGGCCGATGGTGAGGTCCGAGTAGAGCACCATCAGCATGCTCACGGCGCGGAAGAGATCAAACCCGAACAGGAACACGGTGAAGGAGAGGCGGCCGGCGGCATCGCTCTTCCAGGTGAAGGCGGTGGAATAGTCGCGGATGCTCCGGGCGCGATCGATCATCCGGTTAAGGTAGAAGCCCTCGCGGTTGCTGGCCCGGATCTGCTGGATGCCTTCGAGGGTTTCCGACAGGGCCTCTTGAAACGCCTGGTAGGCCTTGTTCTCCTGGCCCTTGAGCTCCTTCACCCTGCGGCCAAAGACGGTGGTCAGGAAGATCACCGGGGGGTTGAGCAGCAGGATGAACAGGGCGAGGGGCCAGTGCATCCACAGCAGCACCGCGGCGGTGCCCACAAGGCTCAGCAGTGCCACCAGGAACTTGCTGGTGGCGGTACCCACGAACTGGTCCACCGCGTCGAGGTCGGTGACCAGATGCGAGGCGACGGTGCCGCTGCCCAGCGTTTCATACTGCGCCATGGATACCCGCTCGAGCCGCTGCAGCAGGGCCCGACGCAGCAGAAAGATCACATCTTTGGAGATGGCGGTGAACTGGCGGGTCTGCCACACCGAGAGCACCAGGCCGATGAGGCGCAGCAGCAGCGTGAGCAGCAGGACGGCGCCGATATACAGAAACGGTCCGTGCCAGGCGGCGGGGAAGACTCGATCCAGGGTTGCCACCGCGGCCCCGGGCTTGCCGAGCAGCACCTCATCCACCAGCATGGGGATCAGCAGGGGCACCGGGACACTCACCAGGGTGCCCAGGATGGCGATCAGATTGGCCAGCACCAGCTCCCGGCGGTGCCGGCTCACCATCTGAGCCAGGTCGCGCCAGGTGTAGGGATCGTTTTTCAGCATGGGGGCCGGCGGGGTCGGGAGGCGCGGAAGGGCCCGACAAGGCGGGGTGCGGGGATTGTAGCAAAACCGCCAAGGCACTCCGCCCCCGCGCCTCGGTTGTGGAGGGGCGGAGTTGCGGGGGTCGCCCGGCAGCGCCAGGAGGAACCGCTAGCTGGGGTTCTCCGATATAATTCTGGGGTCTTGGGCGGCGAACGTGCCGCCTCCATCGCGAGCTCATTCGGCAGATCAATCATGCTTGGCAGACTCTACGCTCTTTTCGCGGCGGCGCTGGTTGTGCTCCCCCGAGTGGGTTCCGCCGAGGATCTGCTGAACATCTACGACCTTGCGCTGCAGAACGATCCCGGCATCCGCGAGGCCGAGCAGCGCTACTTCGCCAACAACGAGGCGCGCCCCCAGGCCTTGGCCCTGATGCTGCCGAACCTTAGCGTCGGGGGCAATGTGGAGTACGTCAACGAAAAGACCCGCTCACAGTTACGCGGCGATTACCGAGACAGCTTCGAGCAGAATCGGCTCACGGCATCGGTGCAGCAACCCGTCTTTCGCCGCAACCTCTGGTATGGCCTGAAGCAGGCGGACAACGTGCTGGCCCAAGGCGAGGCGCAGTACCGCAGCGCCGAGATCGAGCTGATGGTCCGGACCACCAACGCGTACTTCAATGTGCTGAAGGCGGCCGACAACGTGCGCGTCACCACCGCGGAGCTCAAGGCCAACGAGCGCCAACTGGAGCAGTCGAAACAGCGTTTCGACGTGGGCCTGGTGGCCATTACCGACGTCAACGAGAGTCAGGCCGCCTTCGATCGGGCCCGGGCCAATCTTATCATCGCGGAAAACCAGCTCGGCAATGCCTGGGAGGCGCTGCGGCAGATCATAGGGAGCGCGAATATGCCGCTCGCCAAGCTGGGCGAGAAGCTGGACCTGATGCCTCCCGCTCCCGCCGACATCGAGCAATGGACGGAAACCGCGTTGAACCAGAACTACGGGATCATCGCCGCCCGCGAGGCCGCCGAGGCGGCGAAGCAGAACGTGGAGATCCAGCGTTCGGGGCATTATCCGAGTCTTGATCTGGTGGGGTCCTACGGTGCCTTGCGCAGCGGCGGGGAGTTTATCGGCGACGATAACACCGGCATCATCGGCCTGCAGTTGACCGTTCCCCTGTACGAAGGGGGCGGCGTCTCCTCGCGCACCCGACAGGCGGAGCACGAGTACCAGGCCGCCCTCGAGGCCCTCGACACCGTCCGTCGTGAGGTCTTGCGCAACGTCAAGGATGCCTATCGCGGGGTACTGGCGAGCATCAGCGAGGTAAAGGCCCGGAAATCCGCCCTGGTTTCCGCCCGCAGCGCCCTCGATTCCACCGAAGCCGGTCTGGAGGTCGGTACCCGCACCCAGGTCGATGTGCTCAACGCCCAGCAGCGCTACTTTCAAGAAGAGCGCTTTTATCTGTTGGCCCGCTACGAGTACATCTTGAACGGCGTGCGTCTGAATCAGGCGGCGAGCACGCTCACCCGTGACAAGCTGGCCGTTGGCAATACCTGGCTGGTGGCGAGCGATTCAGTGCCACCACCGGGCGCGATGCCCGCAGCGGAGCCGGCGGCGGTTCCGATCCCGGCTCCGGAGCCCCAACCGGCTCCGAAGCGACCCAAGCGTTCGCGCTGATCCTCCCATGTCCGGGAACTCCTTCGGCAGGCTGTTCTGCGTCAGCGGCTTTGGCGAGAGCCACGGAGCGGCCCTTGGCTGCATCGTCGATGGCTGTCCCCCGGGCCTCGCGCTCACGGCGGCGGATCTCCAGGCGGATCTCGAACGCCGCCGTCCCGGACGCAGCCGGCACACTACCCAGCGCCGGGAGCCTGACGAGGTTCAGATCCTCTCGGGGGTATTCGAGGGCAGGACCACGGGCACCCCCATCGGGCTTCTCATCTGGAACCAGGATCAGCGCTCCAAGGACTACTCGGAGATCGCCGAGAAGTTCCGTCCCGGCCACGCGGACTACACCTATACGCAGAAGTATGGCCTGCGTGATTACCGGGGAGGGGGCCGCTCCTCCGCGCGGGAGACGGCGATGCGGGTGGCGGCGGGGGCCATCGCCAAGAAGTATTTGGCCCAACGCTACGGGGTGCGGGTAAGGGGCCATCTCTCGGCCCTGGGGCCCATCCGACCACGCGACTTCTCCTGGGAGCCGGTGGAAGACAACCCCTTCTTCTGGCCCGATGCCGGGCAGGTCCCCGAGCTGGAGCAGTATATGGATGCCTTGCGCAAGGAGGGTAACTCCATCGGGGCCGAGGTGACGGTGGTGGCCGAGGGGGTGCCCCCGGGGTGGGGGGAGCCGATCTTCGACCGCCTCGATGCCGACATCGCCCATGCCCTGATGAGTATCAACGCGGTCAAGGGGGTGGAGATCGGCGCCGGGTTCGGGAGCGTGGTCCAGAAGGGGACCGAGCACCGCGACGAGATCACCCCCGAGGGGTTCCTGAGTAACAACGCCGGCGGCATTCTCGGGGGGATCTCCACCGGACAGGAGATCGTCGCGCGACTCGCCCTCAAGCCCACCTCTAGCATCCGCCTTCCGGGTCGAACAGTGGACATGCGGGGGCAGGCCACCGAGGTGGTGACCACCGGACGGCACGACCCCTGCGTGGGCATCCGCGCCACCCCCATCGCCGAGGCCATGCTGGCCATGGTGCTGATGGATCATGCCCTTCGGCACCGGGCCCAGAACCTCGACGTCCGTCCCGAGACTCCCATCGTTCCGGGAGCCGCGCAGCGCTAACCGACCGGGCGGTCCCTCCCCTGAGGTGCGCTGCCCCCCCGCCAGTCCAACCCGCCCCGATGCCCTACTGGCGCCTATCCGGCTTCTACGTCTTCTATTTTGCCGCCCTTGGGGCCCTGGTTCCCTACTGGGGGCTGTACCTGCAGGACCGGGGCTTCGGAGCGGTGGAAATCGGCCAACTGATGGCCGTCCTGATGGCCACCAAGGTCCTGGCCCCGAATGTGTGGGGCTGGCTCGCGGACCGCTCGGGTACTCTCCTTCGACGCTGGCCGCGAGTACGACGTCGTGACCGTCAGCTTCGACCCGCGGGAGACCCCGCAGCTGGCGGCCG
>JAEHCY010000631.1 GCA_016880695.1 Chromatiaceae bacterium
CAGCGCATGCTCACTCTTGTGGGCAGCATAATCGGGATAGTCGATGGAGCGCATAAACTCCTCTTCCTGATGGAAGTGCTCGCGGGTGCGCTCTCCCAGCCGCCCCAGACACTCGACAAGGTCCGCGCCTCCGGCGGGACAGCTCCGCTCCGCCCGGGTCGCCTCGGCTTCGGCAACTCGGGCCAGGCTACCACCGGCCCCGCTGCGGTAGCTACCGGCATAGGGGCCCCCGTAGAGACCGACGATGCGGTTGAAGAGCTCCACCAGGGCCACGTGGTCCGCATCGAGAACATCGATGTTCAGGGTCCATTCCTCGCGCCATCGGAGAATGCCGGACATAATCTGCGAACCCGCACCGAGAGGTTAGAGTGATTTCCGCTTATTTAAGGATAGACCGGGGCGCCGTTAAAGCGAGCAAAGAGACAGACGGGGGGTGGTGGCGGCACCCCGAACCGGGCACTTTTGCGTTAACATTAAGGAAATGTGAAATCCCACCCCGGACGCCATGGCCCAGCAACGTACAATTCACCGATATACCGCCTATTTCCGTGGCTGGGCGCAGGCCTTCGGCGAGCATGAGGGCATCGAGGAGGAGACCCATGACCTCCACTGGCTTCTCGGCCCGCACCAAGTCGGATTGATTCTGACCCCAACGGTTAAGCGCCTGTTGTTTCGCGAGCTTCTCGGCAAAGGGGACCAACTCCCCGATATCCGGATAACCCGATCCGAGATTCACGTCGGGGATCATCTGCTGCGCGCTTCGGACTACGAACCGCGCGCCTTGGGGCTTCTTAGCACGCTCGTCGAGGACTCGGCCGACCTGCATCTCTTTTTGAGCTACCATCTGTTCTATCCCTCGGGCACACGCATTCTGACGCTCGGCAAGAACCCGCCGTTGACCATTATCTACAAGGAGATCGTCCCCTTTATCGCCCATGTTTCACTGGACTAGGGCACCGGCTCGGCGTGCTACCGGCGGCGAAGTCCCCCGGAGGGACGGATCGCCACCACAGGGCGCGGATCACAGGCGGCCAGCGTGCATGAGCTTTCGATTTGCCTAGCCCTGCTCGAGCAGGTCAGCGCAATCGCACAGGATCACCGGGCCACTGGGGTTGCCCGCATTCTTTTGCGCGTTGGCCCGCTCTCGGGGGTGGAGCCCCTGTTGCTGCAGCAGGCATTCCCACTGGCCGCCGCTGGAACCCTGGCCGCGGACGCCGAGCTTCGGATCGAGCCCGCGCCGGTGCGCGTGCGCTGCACCCGCTGCGGTACAGAAAGCCCCGCGCACGCTAATCGCCTGGTGTGCCCAGCCTGCGGCGACTTCCGTACACGGCTCCTGAGCGGCGATGAGCTACTGTTGGCGCAGGTTGAGCTGGTGCTACCCGGGGGACCCGGCGCGAGCGGGCCACCTGAGGATCGGCCACCCGAAAGCTGATAGCATGGGGTTACGACGCTGGCGGGCCCTCGGCCCGGAATCTCGGAGAATATAGATCCATGTGTGAGAGTTGCGGATGCGGTATCACCGCGGGGCAAGAAAAACCAATTCGCCCGGAGCACGAGCACATGCCGGGGGCACCCACGGCGGTTAGGGTGCTGCGCCATCTCCTCAGCGAGAACG
>JAEHCY010000632.1 GCA_016880695.1 Chromatiaceae bacterium
ACCAGTTAGGTGCGCCGTTTGTCCATGACCCCGCCGGCGAGCGCGAGAAGGTTTACATGGACTAAGGCGAAAACGGCTCGCGGGGCGGGAAGAAGAGCAGCCGGCCCGCACAACGGGCCGGTGCAGGGGATCGTCAGTTCAGACCACACATTCCGCCGGGGCAGCAGCTTCCGGTCGAACAGGCGGGTGCGGTACCACTGCCGAGGCTGGAGCGACTGATCAGATTGCCGCCGGTGGCAAGGCGTATCACGGGGCTGGATGCGGGTGTATCGCCGGGCTCGAGGCCGGCCTTTGCGCACAGTTCACCCCAGGTTCCCAGCGATTCGCTCATGCGATGGCTGACCTCGACGGTTCGGTTGTTGGATTCACAACGGTAATCATATGTCGGCATGGTTGCTCTCCGAAAAAGCTTAGTAGCTGAATCTATTAAGTTTATCCTATCACAACCGGAGTTCTGAGAAAACCTGATCTCAGAGGTGAGAGGCCATCCAGAGTCGCAAGCGGAGCCCAAGCTCGGTGGTGTAACCCGTCTCCACGAACTGAATCTGACCCGCGCGATCGATAACGAAGCTCGTGGGTACCCCGCGGATCTTCCAATTCGACCCTAGATCGCCATCGGGGTCCACCAGAACCGGGAAGACCAAGCCCTCCTGTGTGAGATAGTCCGCGACCTCGGTCGCGTCACCCGACTGCAGGGCCACCGTGAGCACCAGATGGTCCTCGGCGATGCGGGCGATGTTGCCTTCCTCCAGCCGGCAGACGGCACACCAGACGGCCCAGAAATGCACCAGCACGGGCGCGGATCGTAGTTGCCCGAGGTCTACCGGCGCTCCGGTACCGAGCAGTGACCCGGCGAGCGGCGGTGCCTCGCCCCGTGGCAGCGAGCGGGTTTGGATCGCATGCAGGATAAGGAGCGCAGCGACGACCAGCCCAAGCTCGAGCACCCAGCGCAGGCGCCACCGGCGCGGATTCACCTTGTCGGGAGACTTGGGCGAAGGTGTCCTGGAGGTCAAGCGGGGTTGGCCACTGCCCACAGTCGGCCCAGTTGCCTAACCGCCCGTGAGATTCATGTGACGCCGGAGCAGGGTCGGGGTGCCCACCCGGAACTCATGACCGGCGGGCTTGATCTGCATGGCCGCGCGGATAGTCTCCCGCAGCCGAGCCTGATCGCTGGGAGACGCCCGCAGCACCGGGCGCAGATCCATGGAATGCTCCTGGCCGAGACAGAGCAGAAGGCGTCCATCGGCGGTGACGCGCACCCGGTTGCAATCGCCGCAGAAATTGTGGCTGTGAGGGGCGATGAATCCGACCCGGGTGTCGGTATCCGGGATACGGAAATAGCGCGCGGGACCACCGGTGGTCTCCGTGGTGGGTACCAGGGTGAAGTGACGTGCCAGGTCTGCCTGGATCTCGTCGCTCGAGTAGAAGGCCTCCGCACGGTCATGTTCACCCACCCGACCGAGCGGCATCTCCTCGATAAAGCTGATGTTGATGCCCCTGGCCACGGCAAAGCCCACCAGATCCGTCACCTCATCGTGGTTTCGGTGTCTGAGGATCACGGCGTTGAGCTTGATGCGCTCGAACCCGGCGCGGAGGGCCGCCTCGATCCCCGCGAGGACCTCGGCGTGCCGCGTATTTCCAGTGATGTGCGCAAACCGCTCCGGGCGCAGGGTATCGAGGCTCACGTTGATGCGGCGAACCCCGGCGTCGCGAATCTCTTGGGCGAGAATCCCCAGTCGGGTGCCGTTGGTGGTCAGAACCAATTCCGCGAGGCCGGGTAAGCGGGCCACCTCCCGCATGAGCCAGAGCAGGTTCCGGCGCACCAGCGGCTCGCCACCGGTCAAGCGAACCTTGGTGACGCCTAACGCAACGAAGGCTCGGACCACCTCGAGCATCTCTTCGAGGCTGAGGATCTGGTGCCGGGGCAGAAACCTGACTTCTGGCCCCATGCAGTAGAGGCAGCGCAGATCGCAGCGGTCGGTGACCGAGAGGCGGAGGTAGGTCACGCGACGCCCGAAACGGTCGACCAGCGCCGCTTCAGACTCCAAACCGGTGCTCGGCTGTTCGATCATGGTCCGTGAATTCCTCCGGAGGCGGCCGTAGGTCGAGATCAGGACATCAGAACCTCTTGACCGCGGCCAGTGGCACGGCGAGCCGGGCGGTACTTCCTCACCCGATCCGTGCCCCCCAGGCCTCAGTGCAAGGCATTGAACATGCGGTTGCGGAAATGGCTCACCAGATCCCCGGAGCCTCCGAGGATCTCGAAGATCTGCAGCATGCCCTTGCGGCCCGCGTCATTGCCCCATTTGCGGTCCTTCAGCACCAATTGCAGCAATAGCTCCAGCGCCCCCGCGTAATCCTTTTCCATGACCCTGCGCGCGGCGAGCCCATAGCGCGCAGCGTTGTCATCGGGATGGTCCGCGAGGCTGCGCTCCAGCTCCGCCGCAACGGGGGCCTTGGCGGCTGTCGCGGCAAATCCGAGCCAGGCACGGAGGGCGGAAACCTCCGGCGCGGCCTGCTGGTCGGGCGGAAGCTGCGTAAGTGCCTGCTCAGCCTCCTCTGTATGTCCGGTGTGCGCCTTCAGGCGGATATCCGCCAGGATCGCCTGGGGATAAGCCGGGTCGCTGGCCAGTGCCTGGGCGATCAGTTCGGCGGCCTGGCCCATCGCGCCCTGGGCCATCAGCTCCTCCGCCCGGAGCAGTAACGGATCGGCCTCCCGCGGGATATGGCGTTCGATGAAGGCACGCACCTCTGACTCGGGAAGGGCGCCCATAAACTGATCGACGGACCTTCCGTCCTTGAATAGCTGCACGGTGGGCAGGCTACGAATGCCGAAGCGGGCGGCCAGGTCCCGCTCCTCCTCGGTGTTGACCTTCGCCACCAAGAACTTCCCCCCGTACTCTGCCGCGAGCTTGGCGAGAATAGGCATGAGCATGCGACAGGGTGCGCACCAATCCGCCCAGAAATCCACCAGCACCGGCTGCTGGTGGGAGGCCTCAAGGACCAGATTGGTGAAATTCTGCGTCGTGGTATTGACCACATGAGGTGACTCGGCCATGGTCGGGGACCTCCATCCCTCCGCAATCGAAGACGACAGGGCGAATTATAGGGGAAATCAACCGTACGCCCAGCGCTGTGAGTGGCTTGAAAAACCGCAGGTCAACGCCGAGAACTAAGAATATAAATTGCTGTTTAAGGGTCTCTGAGCATGTCCGAAAATCTCCATGTCGTCTGTCCCCGGTGCGAAGCGGTCAATCGTGTCCCGGCCCGCAAGCTTGGCGCGGATCCCCAGTGTGGGAGCTGTCATCAACCCCTGTTCGAGGGCAGGCCGCTGCCACTGGGCCGGGCCGGCTTCACCAAGCAGCTCGAACGTAGCGACATCCCGCTGCTGGTCGATTTCTGGGCCCCCTGGTGTGGGCCCTGCCGCATGATGGCCCCCGCGTTCGAGCAGGCGGCGGCCCGCCTGGAGCCGTCGGTCCGATTGATCAAGGTCAACACGGAAGAGGCCCAGGACCTCGCTGGGCAATACGGCATCCGGAGCATCCCGACCCTCATGCTGTTCAGCGGCGGTCGGGAGCGGGCCCGCGTGTCGGGCGCCCTGGATCTGAGCGGGCTGGTCAGTTGGACGCGCCAGCACCTGTGAGCGGGCGAATTCCGCCCTGGCTCCGCCCCCAATGATTGGCGATGGGCTCGCAAACCCTCGCGGGGGGAGCGCCAGCGTTCAGCAGCGCCCCTTCTTGGCCTGGCCCGGTGGGCAAAAATGGGACCGATGGCCGTAGCGGTAGTCATCATCGTAGACGTAGTAGCGTTCCGCCACCACCGGCCGAACCGGCCTGACGACCACCCGCTCGCGCCGGTAACCGTTGGTGGCAATGGCGGAGCCCGTTGCCCCACCGATGGCACCACCGATAACGGCGCCAGTGGTCCCACCGATCTCCGAGCCGACGAAGGCGCCCAATGCCCCGCCGAGACCCCCGCCGAGGGCGGCGTTAGCGGTGAGCGAGTCGGCGCTCGCGCCGGTGCTCAGAGCAACTGCCAGCAGACCGTATGCAAGTCGATTCTTCATCGTGGTCAGTTCCCGTGTTACCTAAGGGGTACAGCCATAGCATCGTACGGTCATGCTGAATGTGTCCTGAACAAGAAAAGGGCGGCGTTGCCACAGCAGACTTGAGGTTATCTCGCAACCGGCCGCAAACGGGCTTACGATATTGCGCGGCCGTTCGGTCGCCCGAGCCGTGCCCGGCACGTCGTGACCGGTGGGCATCGGGCCGGGTCTCGAACGACGAGTTAAGAGGAGGTTGTCGCTTGGAGGTGATCCCTATGAGGGAGTTGCAATCGAGCCTGCGTCACGTGATGTCCGCAATCGAGAACCTAAGGGATGACCTAAAGGCACTCTCGGACACCATCTGGGCCAACATCGACCACAACGACCCGGTGAGCCTGCAGCAGGGGTTCAAGTTCAAGCAGGCGTTCAATGATCGCTGGATCCCGCTCGATGAGGCGGCAGAGGCATTGTGGCGACTGCTGCAGGAGCAACGTGCGGAGGAAGAGGTCGAGGCGGAGCCGGTGAAGCCGAAGTCCGAGGCCAGGTCCAAGACCAAGGCAGGCAAAGAGCGATTGCCCGAAGTAAAGGTGGCAGGGGCTCAGGAAGCCGGCGAGGGGGAACCGCAGGTGCCAGAAGAGCCGATGGCCGAGGCGGAGCCTGAAGTCGAGTCGGACTTTAAGGGTAAGACACCGTTCGGGTTGATATTGGGTGGGCGCACTTTCACCAGCCCTTCGGACTGGGGCCTGTTCTACCAGGTCTTCCTCCAAGAGCTTTGCAAGCAGAATCCCGAGGCCTTCGATCGGCTCCCGGAGCGCAAGGCCTGGCGCGATGCACGGGGAAAGCCCCTGTTCGGGCGGGCGGGAGAGGTGCTGCGCCGGCCGCTGGAGGTGACCGACCGGTTGTTTGCGGAGGCCGATCTTCCCCTCAACCTAATGCTGCAGAGTATGCGCAAGTTGGCCCGCGAGCTTCAGGTGCCCCCTGACTCCCTCAAGATCCTGCTCAAGGAGAACCGCCGCGGCACGGTGGAGACCAAGCCACTCGCGGCCTGAGGGGTCGCCGACGCTGGGTATCTTCGGTTGCGAAAACGGGTTGTTCAGTCATTCCACGGAGAAATCGATGAGACTCTATCTGGTGCAACATGGCGAGGCGGTTCCCGAGGAGATCGATCGCGATCGCCCGCTGAGCCCGAAGGGGCGGGCGGATGCGGAGGCCCTCGGAAGACTCCTGCGGGATGCCGAGGCGCGTCCCGAGCGCATCCTCCATAGCGGAAAGACCCGCGCGCGGCAGACCGCCGAGCGCTTGGCCGCGGCCCTGTCTCCCTCCGCAGGGGTGGGGGTCACCTCCGGCCTGGCGCCAAAGGACCCGGTGGAGCCGATTGCGCGGCAGGCGGCGTCCTGGGTGGCCGACACTCTCCTGGTCGGGCACCTGCCGTCCATTGCGCGGCTCGCGAGCTACCTCTTGACCGGGGATGTGGAAGAGGTGGCCCTCGGCTACAAGCCAGGGAGCCTGGCCTGTTTGGAGCGTCTCGAGGACGGCCCCTGGACGCTTCTCTGGATGCTGAGACCCGAGCTCGTGCGGCGCGGGGACTGATTGGTCGTTGGAAAGTCGTTGCGAGCCGGCCGAGCACGGGCTGCCCCGCAGGTCCCTGCGTCCTGTCCTTCAGGTCGATAGGCGAGGGGTGAGGGAGAACACAGCAGCGTGCTCGGAACGCCCGGCGGCTTCACTCCCAACCGCTGAGTGCCGGCGGTGACCCTATTACAGAACTCCGGCCGGCCCCGTGGGTTGGCACTGCATGATCGGCTCCGCGAGGCGGGTGCGGAGGTCTACCTCGTGGGTGGGGCGGTGCGCGACCGTCTGCTGGACTGGCCAGTGGCCGAGCGCGACTTCGTGGTGGTGGGAGCCACGTCCGAGCAGATGCTAGCGCTCGGCTTTCGCCAGGTGGGAAAGGATTTCCCCGTGTTCCTCCATCCGCTCACCCATGAGGAGTACGCTCTTGCCCGCACTGAGCGCAAGACTGCGCCCGGTTACCGTGGGTTCGTGGTCCACGCCGAGCCCACGGTCACGCTCAAGGAGGACCTCGAGCGGCGCGACCTCACCATCAACAGCCTCGCCGAGGATGGGGCCGGGCGGCTCATCGACTACTACGGCGGTGAGCGCGACCTGCGGGAGAGGGTGCTGCGGCATGTCTCCCCAGCGTTTGCCGAAGATCCGGTGCGCATCCTGCGCCTGGCGCGATTCGCGGCGCGCTATGCCGAGCTCGGGTTCGGGGTCGCCGAAGAGACCCTCGCGCTCATGGGCTCAATGGTGCGGGCCGGTGAGGTCGAGGCCCTGGTGCCGGAGCGGGTGTGGCAAGAGCTGGAGCGAGCGCTGGGGGAGGTGCACCCGTCGCGGTTCTTCGAGGTGCTGCGAGTCTGTGGGGCGCTCGGGCGGCTATTCCCCGAGCTCGACGCCCTGTTCGGTATTCCCCAACCCCGTCACTGGCACCCGGAGATCGACACCGGCGTGCATACCCTGATGGTGCTCGAGGCCGCCGCACGCCTCTCGCCGCAACCGGAGGTGCGCTTCGCCGCCCTTACCCACGACCTTGGAAAAGGCACCACTCCGGTGGAGATCCTGCCCAGCCACAAGGGACACGAGGCGCGCGGCTTGGAGTTGATCGAGGGGCTGTGCAGCCGCTACAAGGCGCCAGCTCGGTATCGGGATCTGGCCCGGCTGGTGGCCCGCTTTCACGGTCAGGTCCACCGTGCCGAGGAGCTGCGGGCAGGGACCATCCTGGATCTGCTGGAAACCACCGACGCCATCCGCCGCCCCGATCGCTTCGAACAGATGCTGCTGGCCTGCGAGGCCGATTATCGGGGCCGCGAGGGATTTAACGACCGGCCCTATCCCCAGGCCGAGATGCTCCGCGAGGCCCTGGCCGGGGCCCGCTCGCTCAACGTCGGTGATTTGGTGGCAAACGAGAAAGACCCTGAACGCATCCGGGAACGTATCCGCCGCGCGCGCATCGGGGCTATCAAGTCCAGCCGGGGTTGGCGATTGTTCGGTTGAGAGTCGAGGTTTTTCAGCTCTGACCAGCCCAGCCCGAACCTTCCGGAAGGTCTGAGCAGGCCGCGTGCTCAGATAGGACCGCATTAATCCGCGCCTGGCTGATCAGCCGGGCGATACGTCTAATTAATCCAGGTAAACCCCCCGTCCTGCTTGAACGCTTTTGTGTACTGTTTGCGTGTCGCCATCTCTCACCTCAGTTTCAGGAATTGTTCCTTAACTGGGCTGTCCGTCGGCAGTAGACC
>JAEHCY010000633.1 GCA_016880695.1 Chromatiaceae bacterium
CTAGTTGCCCCTGGAGAGACCCATCTGCAGCAACAGCGCCTGTATCTGGGGGTCGTCGGGTTGCAGTTCCGCCAGGCGTCGGGCGGTAGTGCGCGCCGCCTCGAGGTTGCCCCCTTCGCGTTGGAAGGCCACCAGCGCCAGCAGGCTTTCGCGGTCGTTGGGGTGCTTCGCCAGCACCCGCTCCAGGGTCTCGATGGCCTGTTGGCCCTGCCCGGTGTCGTTGAGCGCCACCGCGTACACATAGCCATGCCGGGGGTTGTCGGCCCCCAATCGGGCCGCCTCGGCCAGGGCGGTCATGGCCTCGGGCAGTCGCTTCTGGCGAATCAGCGACAGCCCCAGCGCATGCTGCGCGGTGGGGTTGCGGGGATCGGCTTCCAATGCCTGGCGCAGGGTCTTCTCGCCGTCCGCGTCGCGGCCTTGCAGCCGATAGAGATCCGCGAGATTGACCGCCGCCTGGGTGAAACTGGGTTGCAGCTCCAGGGCGGCGCGGTAGGTGGCCTCCGCCTGATCGAGTTGGCCCTGGTCCACCTGGATCAGCCCGATGTTCAAGTAAGACTCCGGGCGGTCGGCGTTGGTTTGCTCGGAGGCGATGTACTCGGCCACGCCGCGTTGGATCGCCTGGCGTTGGTTCTCCGTCAGCGTCCCCTTTGGCACCGCGGCCAGCGTCCGTGCCGCCTCGATCCGCACCAGCCGCACCGGGTCGTCGAGCAACGGCAACAGGTGGCGCAGCTTCAGCTGCGGCGGCAATGCCCCCAGCGCCCGCGCGGAGGTCGCGCGCAGGAGCGGATCGGGATCGGCCAGCAGGGGGCGGAGGGCGTCAAACGCGGGCCGGTCAAGGTGCTCGCCGAGCTGGGCCGCCGCGCTGGCGCGGGCGATGGCGGGTTGCTCCCCCTGCTTTGTCAGGGCACTGAGCATTCGACGGGCTCCCGCGGCATCGGTGCTACCGGCGTGCAAGGCCTCGGCGAATTGCTGGTGGCCGGTGGGGACCCTGCCATACCACTTCCGGATCTGATCGGCCGCCCATTGGGCCGGCCGATCGGCATGACAGCGAGTACAGGCGTTGGGCACACCCAGGGCTGCCGAAAGATCGGGGCGCGGCACGCGGAAGCTGTGATCATGGCGCGGGTCCACCACCATGTAGGGGGTGGTGGGCGCATGGCAGGCCACGCAGTCCGCGCCCTGGGACTCCACCGGGTGGAAATGGTGCTGAGTTGAGGCGTATTTCGCCGCGAGATGGCATTGCAGGCAGACTTGGCTGCCGGGAGCGCGCAGTTGGCCGCTGTGGGGGTCGTGACAATCGCTGCAGGTCACTCCCTTTAGCTGCATCTTGCTCTGGAGGAAGGAGCCCTGGTTGAACACCTCGTCCTTCATCTGCCCGTCGGGGTAGTAGAGATCGGGGGTCAGCAGCGCCAGGCGGTGGGTGTCCAGCAGGGGGTTGCCGAAGGTGTAGTGCTCCCAGAACTGACCGCGGCGCGAATGACACCGGGCGCAGATCTCCTGC
>JAEHCY010000634.1 GCA_016880695.1 Chromatiaceae bacterium
AGCGTGCCGAGGTAGAGCCCGTTGAGCACCGGCCATTCCCCCGAGGGCGTGCCGAGGTCGACCAGGAAAAAGGCGCCGGCGAGCGCCTGCAACAGGAGACCGAACAGCCGCGCCGGCAGGCGCCGCTGGCGCACCCCAACCCACAGCATCGCCGCACCCTCGAGCGCCCAGACCGCGGAGGTCCAGCGCCCGTCGAAGGCCAGGGGGATCGCCAGCGTCCCGAATACCACTCCAAGGGCCAGAAAAGCCTCCACCAGGAGCCGCATACCCTCGCCTCGGCGCGACCACAGCGTTCGCGCCAAGAGCAGGTAGAAGGCACCCAACGCGAGGGCGCTCCAGGCCGAGCCATACGCAAACTCCCGCACCAGACCCACCTGCAGACCAAAGGCGATCAGGGGCACACCGAATACCAGGGTGGTGTCGAGATGCCGCTCGATGGGGCCGGCGACGTGCCGCGAGAACATAACGGGGATCGCCACGTACATCGCAGAGAACAGAATCAGGAACGGCTCGGTGGACGCGAACTGCTCGGGCTGGTAGCGCAGCACCCCCCACAGCGTCGCGATGCCGAAGGTGAAGACGAACCCCACCAGGTTGAGTACCCGCCAGGCCCTAAACCAGGCCATCGCCAGGATGCCGCCGTTGAGCGCGGCGTAGTAGCTGAACAGGGCCACGTGGCTCCCCGCTCCGGTGGAAACCAGGATCGGCGCCAGAAACCCGCCCGAGGCGCCAAGCACCGCCAGCGCCAGCGAATCCTGTAGTACGGCAAGCGCGGCGGACAGCACCACCACCGCCAGCAGCAGGGCGAAGGCCGGCCCGGTGGAGATCAACCCAAACAGACGCAGCGCGGCGAAGATGGTGAGATAGAGGAGGCCAACCCCACCGCCCTGCAACGCGAGCCCATAGCCTTCCCGGGTACGCCGCAGCCGCCAACCCATGCCGAGCAGCACCACCGCACCCAGGGCCACCCCGATCAGGCGCAGCTCGATCGGTAATTCAATGTGCTGATAGGCGTACTTGAGTAGGAACCCCACCCCGATGAAGAGGAGGATGATCCCGACCCGGGCCATCAGGTTGCCGCGCAGCAGCCACTCCCAGGCGGGTCCGGGCGTCGCCTCGGGCGGCTCGGTGACCTCCGCCGCCGGTGGCGCGGGCCCGAGCGGCGGAGACTCGATTGGCGGGATCTGCGCCTCGGCGGTTGCCCCGCGCGCATCGGCCACCGGCAGGGTTGCGCTCGCCGACCCGGCAAGCGCGGAAGTGCCCCCAGCAACGAACGCCGGCGCACCCGGCACCTCCACGTCATCGCGCTCGGGAACCGGCCGGGTCGGCGTCGCGGACCCCAACGCCCTCCCCTCCGGGCGGTGCAGCCGCTGCAGCGCGGCCTCCAACCGGCTCAAACGCTGTTCGAGGGTCTTGAAGCGATCCTCTTGTCTCTGGCGGGCCCGGCTACCCAGAATCCAGCCAAGAAGTCCGCCGAGAAGGGCACCAAAAATCGCGAGGGCAGGATCGACGCTCCCCCCGAGCACCGCGCCCAGCACCGCTCCGAGAAACCACATCGGCTCACCCCCCGTTGTCTGTCGTCGTTGCGCTAGACCCCGCCGCCGTAGCGCCTCCCAACTCGGAGCAGTGAGCACCGCGCCGCGGACTGGTTATAGGCGAAGTCTAGCAACGAACCCTGCAAGCTCCGATGGAAACAACCTCAGCGCCCGACTGACCCAATGGTTCGCGGGTTGGCCCTCTCGGTACCGGGATCAGGACCGCCTCGCCGCGCTGGGCGACTTGGCTGGCCCCGGGGTAAGACCTCCTGCCGCGCGCGGTCGCCGAGCAGCGGGGATCGGCTTGATCGGGCCGGCGCCTGCGGTCGAACGATTCAGCCGTTGTGGGTCACCCACCACTGCCGATAGGTGTCGTCCGCGGCCAGCAGTTTTGCCTTGGCGCTGGAAAGGCGGTTGCCCTGATCGTCATCGAGGGTGACATCCACCTCGAGCAGTGGTCCGCGGATCTTGGTCAGCTCGAGGGTGACCAGGACCTCGTCACCCGGACAGACAGGCTTCCGGAAACGCTCCGGGACAAAGGCGAGACCAAGACAGCCGTCGCCTGGGAACTCGGTGCCGAAAAGGCCGGTGATGGAAATCTGAATCAGCCCGCCGGGGACCACAATGTCCCGTACCCCCGGGAAGCGCAGGAGCGCCGCCTCGAGATCGCGGTGGATGGCATTGTGGTCGCCACTCAAGGCACAGTAGCGCTCCACCTGCTCGCGGGTGAAAGACAGCTTGGCACTGTGGCGCATCCCCACCGCGAGCAGGGCGGGGGTCAGGCACTGGGTTTTTGGCATGAGCTGTTCCTTATCTAGCGAGCGATGGCGCGAAGACCCTGATACCGGGGTGTCGTTGGGAGACGAATCCGCCGGACGGCCGGGAACTGAGTCCCGGGTCAGAGGCGGCCTAGGGTACTCAGGGCAGGGTTGCCGGGCAACCGCCTGGCGCATCCGCCAGCGCCCTGGCCTGATCGTTGCCTGCGACCGAACCGAGCAGGCATCCGCCGGTTGGGCTGAGACGGACCACGAAGAGTCGCGACCGCGTCGCCGCGCCCCGCGGCTCCCTCAGCTCCGGGTCCTGAGCGGTCACACGGAAAACCAGCGCCCGCACCGCTCCCGCCCGGTCCAGACGCCATTCCACCCGCTCGCTGCCGCCGACGTTGGGGAACAGGCCCACCGGGTCACGGTAGACCACCTCCTCCTCCAGGCTGAGAATGTGGCCATCCCGGCCCAGGTCGACCCAGGAATTAGCGTCCGAGGAGACCAGGTATAAGCGATATCCACCCCGCCCCTCGCATTCCTCGACGCCGAGACCCCGGTCGAAGTAGGTGCGCGCCACCCCCTCGGGCGGGGGCGAGCAGCTACCCCGCGCGATGGAGGTGTAGACCGAGCGCCCCTCCTCGCCCGCATCGCCGGTGCAGGCAAGGCAGCAGACACTGAGCCAGAGGGCCGCGCTCGCAAGCCGCGGGGGCATATCGCCTCAGCCGCCCAGGGCGGCCCAGGTTGCGGGTCCGCAAACGCCGTCGGGGGTCAGACCCTTCTGTGCCTGGAAGCTCATCACCGCCGCCTGGGTCATGCGCCCGTAATCGCCGTCTGCCACCAGACCGGCGCCCTGCTGGTTGAGCCTCTCCTGCAGCCTGCGCACCTCGGGACCGCGATCGCCCAGGCTCAGCATGGGTGGCGGCGCTGGCCGAACCCCGGCACCGAACCGACCCGCCGCATGCCATTCCCGAATCTTCTCGTCGCACACCTCGAAGTGCATGGCATCCTCGGTGCGAAACCCCGCGCCCCAGAACCAGCCGTGACGATTGAAGATGGGTGCGATCTGCACCAGACCGGTCATGACAAGATTGTCGCCCCGCCGATCCAGCCGGCCATTCAGGGTAAGATCCACCGCGGTACCCCAGGCGTGGTTGCTGATGCTGGACTGGGACCCCCGCACCAGACGCACGCACAACATCCCCGCGGTTCCCAAACCCCCGTGGACCTCCGCCTCTTTCTGGGCAATCTCACCCACGACCGCCTTCAATGACTCCACCGCAGGCTTCAACCCCGTGACCCGAAAGGACCCGACGCTTTTGGTCACGCACAGTGCGCTCAGGTTGGGATGGGTGATGGGTTGGCACTCCTGACTGTAGGAGCCCCGGGGATTCCCCAGCAACGCGAGCATGGTCTGTTGCCTGGCGGGACTCACACCCGGGTTGATATTCGAGGGTATTGCCACGAGATCCGTGATCGCCAT
>JAEHCY010000094.1 GCA_016880695.1 Chromatiaceae bacterium
AGGCTCGGACAACCTTGTTCGGTTCCATCAACCAAGCCCATCAACCCGCCGCCTAGCCCCAGAACCTACCCCCTTCAGGCTCATTTCAGGATTGGAAAGAACTGGGCCACCTCACAGGGCCACCTCACGGGCCATCCCCCGAGTAGAGGGCGTCGACCTGCTTGTGATAACGGCGCAGCACCTCGTTTCGCCGCACCTTGAGGGTGGGTGTGATCAGCCCATTCTCCACGCTCCAGGGCTCGGCGAGCAGCGCCACCCGCCGAACCTTGGCGTAGCCGGGAAAGTCCTGCAGGGTGCGCGCGATGTGCGCGATCACCGCCTTGCGCACCCGGGGATCGCGGAGGGCGGCGGGGTCCGAGGGCTCGAAGCCATAGCCCTTGGCAAAGGCCGGCCAGCGCTCGGCACTGGGCACCACCAGAGCGCTGAGAAAGGGCTTTCCCTCGCCGACCAGCAGCACCTGCTCGAACAGGGGGTCGAGCAGGATCGCCATCTCCAGGTCGCCGGGCGGCACCTTCTCGCCGTTGGAGAGCACCAGGATGTCCTTGATGCGGCCGGTGATATGGATGTGATCCTGCTCGATGTGGGCCACGTCACCCGTGTGCAGCCACCCCTCGGGGTCGAGCATCTCGGCGGTGGCATCGGGATTGTTCCAGTAGCCCAGCATATTGCCCGGTCCCTTCACCAGGAGCTCCTGGTCCTCACCCAGACGCACGCTCACCCCCGGCAGGGGAACGCCGACGCTCTCGGGGTCGTTGTCTCCCACCGGGTTGACGCTGACCACCGGGCTCGCCTCGGTGAGCCCATAGCCCTGGCACAAGGGCAGTCCCAGCCCGATGAACAGGCGTCCCACCTCCCTGGGCAGAGCGGCTCCACCGCTCACCGCCACCCGCAGCCGCCCCCCCAGACGATCGAGGATCGGCGCGGCCACCCGCTTGGATAGCCAGGGCCAGAGCAATAGCTCGGGACGCCAGGGTCCCCGACCCTGCGCGTGCGCGAAGCGCTTCGAGCCCACATCGACGGCGAGACGGAACAGCCAGCGAATCGGCAGGGGGCGCCGCGACACCTGTTCCTGCAGGCGCTGATAGACGCGCTCGAACACCCTTGGGACTGCAATCATCAGGGTGGGCCGCACCACCTGTAGATCCTCGGCCAGGTGGGCCGCCGAGCGGGCATAGGCCACCACCGATCCCGCCATCATCGGCAGGTAGTAGCCCGCCGTCCGCTCCAGCATATGGGACAGGGGCAAGAAGGAGAGAAAGACGTCCTCCCGATAGCAGTCGATGGTGGAGAGCCCCGCGTGAGCGATTGAGAGGATGTTGTGGTGACTGAGCATCACCCCCTTAGGCCGGCCGGTGGTTCCGGAGGTGTAGACGATGGTGGCGAGACTGGCGGGGTCGCCGTTGCGCTCCGGCACCCGTGGGGCCGCCTTCTCCGGCAACCAGGACTCCGCTGTCATCACTCGCGGGTCCGCCTCCGCCAGACGGTTTGCCTCCTCGCCCCCTTCGAGAAGGATCACCCGGCCCGGATTGGACCCGTCGCCGACCGCCGGCGCGAGTCTCCGCCAGCGGGCGGCGTCCTGCACCAGGAGCAGCTTGACGTCCGCGTCCTGGAAGATGTAGGCCGCGTTCTCGGGGCGATCCTCAACATACAGGGGCACCACGACGAGTCCGAGCGAGAGTGCCGCCTGATCGAACAGCACCCACTG
>JAEHCY010000095.1 GCA_016880695.1 Chromatiaceae bacterium
CTCGAGGAGGTGCAGTCCGACTGGGCGCAGCAAGGGCGCGACAAGCTGCAAGTCCGCAAGGCGTACACGCGGGACGAGCTGTCGCTTGATGAAGCGAGAACCGCCGCGTCGGAGGCTAAGAGGGCCCGGATCAGGGTCTTCCCGTTGGTGGATAAGTTCCCCGTGGTGCATACCCGCGACAAGGGGAGGTTGGAGGGGCACTCGCAGACAGAGTTCTGGGGGGTTGAGGACGTAGAGTACCCTGCGATATACCAAGGCTACACCCTCACTACCCGCGAGGCGGCAGAAGAGTTCGCCGATCAGAGGTCGGGCACGAATAGTTGGTATATCAAGCCCAGTCGCTCACCGGCGCAGTCCAGGGAGCCGGGCACCAGGGCGTCGTAGGCCGCGGCGGAGTCCTGGGGCCACCACCGCCCCACCGCCATGGTGAAGGCCTGCTGGCAGTGCCCGCAGCGCAGGCGCGCGCTGCGCCCCCGCGGGAAGTGCGGTGGCACCCGCACCTGTCCGGCGAAGCCGCAGCTTGGACAGCGGAAGCGCATGGGGAGCATCTTGGGGGATTTGCGCGGAATTGTCAAACTGACCGCAACCCACTATCCTGGGGGCCAGCGCCACACATGAAGACCCTGGTGATCGTCAATCCAAAGGCCGGCAAGCGCGTCTTCCTGAACCTGTACCTCCCGCAAGTCCTGCGGGTGCTGAAGCGCGGGGGGATATCCTATCGGGTCCTGTACACGCGCTACGAAGGGCACGCCACCCGCATGGTGACCCGCCTGCGTCCCTGGGCGGACCTGATCACCGTGTTCGGGGGGGACGGCACCGTGCGCGAGGTGGTGAAGGGCTTGGGGGAGCAGCCGCTGCCCATCGCCATCATCCCCTTCGGGACCGTGAACGTGCTGGCCCTCGACTTGGGGATTCCCTTCAACCCGGTGCAGGCGGCGGCCACGGTGGTGAGCGGCAAGAAGCGGCGCATCGACGTGGGGTACCTGAACGGCGAGCCGTTCCTGCTGATGGTTTCCACCGGCCTGGACGCCCTGACGGTGCACAACGTGGACCTGCGCGCCAAACGCGTGATCGGGCGCATCGCCTACCTGATTTCGGCGATCGTCACCATCGCCACCTACCGGGCGCGGCGCGTCTGGGTGGCCTTCCCGGAGACGGGCCTGCGCGACCGCGGCTACCTGGCCATCGTGGCCAACTCCCGCTACTACGCCGGGCCCTACCGCATCGCCGACCAGACGCGGATCGACGACGGGCTGCTGGACGTGGTGCTGTTCAAGCGCCGCTCGGTGGCCGCCATGCTGCGCCTGCTGGCCGGGATGCTGTTCAACCGCACTCGCTTCCTGCGCGACGTGGCCTACTACCGCTGCACGGAGGTGGAGCTGAGCTCCCGCCGCCGCCAGAAGATGCAGATGGACGGGGACAAGGCCCCCAGCACTCCGGCGCGGGTGTGGGTGAAAAAGAGGCATTTGAGCGTGCTGGTGCCGCGCAAGCGCGGCGCGGGCCTCATTC
>JAEHCY010000635.1 GCA_016880695.1 Chromatiaceae bacterium
AGACCGCGTCCTCGACGTTGCCGTAGGCGGATCTCAACATCATCACGCCAAAATAGTGAACCGCTCCAGCTTTATGAGAGGTATGGAACTTTGAAAACATCGACGAAATTGCACGCAGAAGGTGCGCGAAGACAATATGTGATGCAATTCACAGTAATTAGCATCCCTTTCCGTCCCTGATCAACCTTGTCCTTGGAGATTCCCTATGAAAGCGACTTCCGGAGCGGGCGGCCACCACTGGCGATTCAACCGCGTGGGAGGGTTTGACCAGGTCCGCATCGATTCCAGTGCCGACATCCGTCACCTTCCCGATCTCGATCAAAAGCTCTGGGCCGCCTTGAGCTGCCCCACGACGGGCGTCGAGTTCGATGCCCACACCCTCGCCCTGCTCGATGCCGATCAGGATGGCCGCATCCGGGTACCGGAGGTCCTGGCCGCGGTGGCTTGGATGTGCCGTGTCCTCAAGGACCCTGCGGATCTGCTCAAGGGCGAGGCGACCCTACCGCTTGCCGCCATCAACCAGGACGACGCAGAGGGTGCGGCGCTCCTGAGCTCCGCCCGACGCATCCTGGAGAACCTGGGTAAGGCAGGTGCCAGTGCCATCACCCGCGAGGACACCGCCGATACCAACCAGATCTTCGCCGAAACCCGCTTCAACGGCGACGGGGTGGTACCGGCCAGCGCGGCCGAGGACGCGACGACCCGCCAGGCCGTCGAGGACATCATCGCCTGCCTGGGCGCCGTGACCGATCGAAGCGGTGCGCCGGGCATTGACCAGCCGCGCTTGGAACGGTTTTTCGAAGAGGCCAGGACGTACGTGGAGTGGTGGACCGAGGCCGACGCGGCCGGCATCCTGCCCCTGGGGGAGGCCACTGCCGCTGCGGCGCAGGCCTATGAGGCCGCCAGGGCGAAAATCGATGACTACTTCACCCGGGCCCGCCTCGCGGGTTACGACAAGCGGGCCGTGGTCCCGCTGAACCCGGCGGAGGCGGACTACAGTGCCATCGCCGGCAAGGAGTTGTCATCGGCTTCCGCCGAGGTTGCGGCCTTACCGCTGGCCCTGATCGAGGCCGACGGTGCGCTCCCCCTGCGCCAGGGGCTGAACCCGGCCTGGTCGGGGGTGCTGGAGGCCTTTGCCAGCAAGGTCAGCCAACCGCTGGTGGGCGATCTCGAGGCACTGACCGAGGCCCAGTGGCAGGAGATCAAGAACCGCTTCTCTGACTATACCGCCTGGCAGGGGCGCAAGCGTGGTGCCGCGGTGGAGCCCTTGGGGATCGCGCGCGTACGCGAGCTGCTCGGTGATGGTTCCGCCGAGGCGATCCTGATGCTGATCGGGCGGGACAAGGAGCTCGAGGCCGCGGCCAACGCCATCGACTCCGTCGACCGATTGGTGCATTACTACAGCCACCACGACACCCTGCTGCACAACTTCGTCTCCTTGCGGGATTTCTACACGCCGGGCAAGAAGGCGATCTTCCAGGCCGGCACCCTGTATCTCGATGGTCGCAGTTGCGATCTCTGTGTGCAGGTGACCGACATGGCCGCCCACAGCACCCTCGCCGCCTTCAGTCGCACCTATCTGGCCTACTGCGACTGCCGGCGGCGCCACGGGGAGGAGAAGATGACCATCGCCGCCGCCTTCACCGGCGGCGATGCCGACAACCTGATGGTGGGCCGCAACGGGGTGTTCTACGACCGTCAGGGGCGGGATTGGGATGCGACCATCGTCAAGCTCATCGATCACCCGATCAGCGTCCGGCAGGCCTTTTTGTCGCCCTACAAGCGTGTGGCGCGGATGGTGGGGGAGCAGATCGGGAAGTTCGCCGGGGCACGGGACAAGGCGGTGGATGAGGGCGCCGCCAAGGGGATAGCCGATGTCTCGGCGCACGCCGAGGCGGGCAAGGCCCCACCTGCGCCGCCCTTCGACATCGCCAAGTTCGCTGGTATCTTTGCCGCCGTCGGTCTGGCCATCGGTGCCATTGGCACCGCGCTGGCCTCCATCGTTACCGGTTTCATGGGACTGGTGTGGTGGCAGATGCCCCTGGCGCTGGTGGGACTGGTGTTGGTGATCTCGGGTCCCTCGATGCTCATGGCCTATGTCAAGTTGCGGCAGCGCAACCTCGGCCCGCTACTCGATGCCAACGGCTGGGCGGTCAATACGTTGGCCAAGATCAATATCCCCTTCGGTGCCACGCTCACCGGCACGGCCGCATTGCCCTCGGGGGCAGAGCGCTCCCTGCGCGACCCCTTCGCGGAAAAGAAGCGCCCCTGGGGCGTCTACGGGCTCCTGCTCCTGTTGGCGGTCTTGCTGGCGGGTGCCTGGCAGCAGGGTTACCTTGCTCACTGGTGGGGGAAGCTCAGCCCACAGCAGCCGCCCCAGACCGAGCCGGCGAAACCCTCCGATGCCAGGGGGTGACATTGGTGGTAGATCAGGAAGGGGCCGAAAGGCCCCTTCCTTAGTGTGCCCGACATAGGCCAAGACTTGTGACCTGAGAGGAGGTAACCGGAAGCAGTGACAGCAACCGTAGTGAAGCGCAAGGCGCAAGCCGTGAGGGCAAGCTAAAAGGAGC
>JAEHCY010000096.1 GCA_016880695.1 Chromatiaceae bacterium
CAGAACCGCTGGAAGATCGACGACGTGCTCGGTGTGTGGCCGCTCCACGGCCTGTGCGGGGTTTGGGGCGGACTGGCAGCGGGCATCTTCGGCAGCCGGGCACTTGGCGGCATGGGTGGCGTGAGCTTCGGTGCCCAGGTGATCGGCACCCTCGCAGGTGTTCTTGTTGCCCTGGTTGGAGGGGTCTTGGTGTACGGGGGCCTGAAGGCCCTGGTCGGTTTGCGCTTGAGTCAGGAGAAGGAATACGACGGCGCCGACCTCAGCATCCATCGCATCACCGCCCAGCCCGATTACAACCGACTGGAGATCTGAACCGCCCGCGCCGGCGCAGGGAAGCGCCGATCAGGGTTCTAAACCCCGGGAGTCTAGGGGGTGCTCCTGCGGTAGCTGGCGGAGGCGGTGTCGGTCTCCTGGATGATGACCTCCACCACCGGGTAACCGCCGCATTCCACCTGCTCGAAGATGAGCCGGGCGATGTTCTCGGCCGAGGGATTATCCGCCATCACATAGACCCGTTCTCCGGCCTGTTGCAGCAGCGGTAGCACCGGATCTTCGGCCTGAAGCAGGAGGGTGTGGTCGAGCTCGATGTTGATCCAGGTTTTCAGAAAGCCGCCGATATCAGCGAAGTCGCAGACCATACCGAGGCCGTCCAATCCCTCAGCCTCCAGCCGGACCACCGCGACGGCGTTGTGGCCATGGAGGTGGCGGCACTTACCCGTGTGGCCCAAGAGCCGGTGCCCATAACAGAACGGAATTTCCTTGGTGATGCTGTACATGCCGGGACATCTCCGGGCGGGATGGGAGCGCGCGCATCGCTTAGGCTGCCAAGCGGCGTCCATTCTATCCCAACGGATCCAACTGAGAACCGGCCGGGGGATGCCTACCCACCCGCCGCGTCGCGCGTCAACCCTGCGGGACCGAAGCCCTTGCGACCCCCGATGGGGCCGGGTCTACACACATCCGGTGGGCTTGGGTAGTCCGCCCCATTTGCAGATCAGCTTCATGGGGCCTTTCTTGAAGATGTCGTAGAGCTCTTTGGTGGAAACCCCCATCTTCTTCGCGAAGATCCGGATCGGTGGCACCACGCCGTCTTCTTCATACATTGCACGGGCTTCGCGGATGAAATGCATGATCTTCTCATCGAGGGCGAAGCTATCCGCTTGCGCCAGCTCGGTCGCCACTTGCTCGGACCAGTCGTCTCTGTCCAACAAGAACCCCTCACCGTCTACTGCTACGCTCGGTGCCATAACCGGAATACCTCCAAAGAATGCTCAAAACCGGAAAAAATCGGGTTTAGTCAGCAGTGGAATATGGGTTCGGAGCGGCGGGAATCTACCCTGTGTCGAACAAGTTAATGAACCCGGATAGGGGTTGAGGGGACGGCCGTCGCTTGTGAAAGCAGGCGCGGGTTCCCGCGGGCCTAGCAGCCTGTCGGACTTTCGGCTTCAATGAACAATTTGACTACTTTTTGGCCAATTTTGGCGTTGCTACATACGTTCTGAGCATCTTTTCGCCGAAAATGTCGTCAGATTTTGCGTACAGCCGCGTTCCGGATGAAAGTCCGACAGGCTCCTAGGCCGATTGCAGCAGTCGACTCAGAGCCGCCGCGCTCGATGCTTGGTCGGGAAGGATCACCCGGAGGGGGGCTCCGGCGAGGCGCAGATCAATCCCTGCGGCATCGACCCCGGCGATCGCGACCGCCCCCATGGCGTCGGCGCTTGGGTATTGGCGCAGGGCCAAACGCCCTATTGCATCCAGGTGCTGCGCGGTGAGCTCCGCGATGAGCGTGACCTCTTCTGCATCCGCGAAGGGGTTCGCGAGCAGGATCTCGCCGGTCGTGGCCCAGCGGGCCGTGGCGAAGCCGCCGTTGAGGTGAAATCTGAGCGGCTCCAAGCGGAACAGGTGAAAGTTGAGCTGCTCCCAATAGGGCCGGCTGGCGGGGTAGTAGCGCAGGTAGCGCTCCACCTCAGCGCTTGCATCAGGCGCCACAGGGTGGCACTGGGCCACGCAGGTCAGGCGCAGGCTTTGCTGGAGGTCCTCACGGGTGGCCTCGTAGAGGGTGAAGGCGCAGCGGGGGTTGGCGAGGAGGTTGCGGGTGTGCTGGGCAAGGTGGCTCAAGAGAAACAGCGGATGACTTGACTGATCGAGGCAATAGGGTACCAGGGAGCCGAAGGGGTAGCCCGGCTGGGTCTCGGAGTGGGTGGACAGGACGCCTTGGAAGCGACCTGCCCACAGCCCGCGGGCCTGCGTCAGCAATGCTAGAGCGGCAGTGGTCATGACCAGCGGTTCAAACGCCGCGTTGGGCGCGGATCGCATCCCGGATGCCGTCGAACAAGCGGATCCGGGCGCAGATCGCTTCCTCGGCGGCGGTCTCCGCCTCCTCTAGGCGCTCGGGGTCTTCCGCGCACAGGGCCTCCAGCAGCTCGAGGGCAAGACGGTTGCGAAGATCCAGATCAGGCGGGAGATGGCGGTTGAGGTAGTGGTAGAACCCTGGGGCCTCGGTCTCCGCTACCCCGATGCGCGCGAGGATCTGCCGGGCCATGAGGGGTATTACCCAGAGCCGGCCGAGGACCAGCGCGGCGGCGATCACGTGGGGTTTGTCCTCGCGGATGAAGGAGAAGGTTGTTTCCGCAAAGTAACGGGCCGGCATGGGGACGAGCTCGCAGTACAGCGCCTGGTCGACGCCCTTGTCGCGAACCCGCTCGAGGAAGCGATAGGGCAGGGTGCCGTCGGCGCCCACTTCGTCGAGGGCGCGGCAGTAATGCTCGAAATGGCTGGCATAGAGGGTGGTACCCCCTGGGCCCGGAGCCGGGTCGGACTCCTCCTCCAGCACCAAACGGTTGACGAGGTGGCGCGAGCCGGGGCGGCCCACCGGGAACCACGGCAGCCGTACCGGGGCGATCTTGTCCTGCAGGGACTTGAGCAGGCACATGAAATCCCATACGGCGAAGACGTGGTGGTTCATGAACAGGCGCAGGTCGGCGGGGGTCTGCAGGTCGTCGTAGAGCGGATGCGCGCGCAGTTCCCCGAGCAGCGGCTGCAGCGGTTCGAGGTCGATCATGGCCACGGCGTGTCCTCCGAAAGCCAAACAGGAGTCACCCAACTATACGTGCCGCCGAGGGCGGTGACCACGGGGAGGGTGCGGATCACCACGGGCAAGCTCTGGGCCATGTGGCGAG
>JAEHCY010000636.1 GCA_016880695.1 Chromatiaceae bacterium
GTCTCAAGGATCATCCTGTGTGCTCACCGCCACAAGCGGTATCCTATCCGCACCGAATAAGCTCGATGAAGAGGGTGCCATGAAGCGATCCATGAGAGGTGTGGCGGGTGCCGCTTGCGCGTGTCTGCTCTGGGCGGCGATCGCAGGGCAAAGCCCGGCGTTGGCCGATGAGAAGCCGGCGCTTCTCGGTTATGGGGTGAAGTCCTGCGACGACTTCATCACGGCATGGAACGAGCGGGAACAGGGCGTCGATCGAGGCATCGCGGAGTACCGGCGCTACCAGGACTGGCTGGCGGGGTTCATCTCGGGGCTGAACCTGGCGACGGGCCAGGACGTGCTGCGCGGGGCGGATACCGCGGGGGCGCTGCGCCGAATCCAGGTCCATTGTTCGACCAAGCGCAAGGATGACTTTTTCACCGCCGCCATGGACCTGGTGAAGCTGCTGAGCCAGCTTCGGTAGCGCGCGACGAGGGCGGGAGGGTGGCGCGCCCGAAAACATAACATTCTAACAACCCACCCTGGCAAACAGGTCGAGTTTCACAATGCTGTCACGAAAGGATCATCGGACGGTCAGTAACCAACATTAAACTGCGGTCTTCCGAAATATACACCCTTGGAGGACCGACATGATTTCGAAATTCCTGCTTACTAGCGTCGGCTTTGCCGTTTCGACCTTTCTAGCCGCCAGCTCGTCACTCGCCGCTGATCGGACCCTGATCCAGAACACGGGCTCCGATACCCTGGTCAACGTCGCCCAATCCTGGGCGGAGGAATACGGCAAGATTAACCAGGATGTGGCCGTTGCCGTTTCCGGAGGCGGTACCGGCACCGGTATCGCTGCGATGATCGCCGGCACCGTGGACCTCGCCAACGCGAGCCGCGCCATGTCCGAAAAGGAGATCAAGCAGGCGGAAGCGAACGGCCACAAGCCCGTCGAGCACACCGTTGCCCTCGACGCCCTGGCGGTGTATCTGCACCCCGCCAACCCGATTGGATCAATGACGTTCCAGCAGATCGCCGACATCTACGGTCGTGACGGCAAGACCACCAAGTGGTCCGATCTCGGCGTCACGGTACCTGGTTGCCAGGACGGAAAGATTGTGGTAGTGAGCCGGCAGAACAACTCGGGCACCTATGTCTACTTCAAGGAAGAGGTCCTCGGCGAGAAGGGCAAGTTCCGCCAGGGTACCCTGGATATGAACGGATCCAAGGACGTCGTCGATCTGGTGGAGAAGACCCCCTGCGCGATCGGCTACAGCGGCATGGGATACGCGACCAAGCACGTCAAGATGCCCTGCGTCTCGAAAGAGGCCGGCGGCGCCTGCGTGGCCCCGAGTCTGGAGACGGCCCTGAACAAGACCTACCCAATCGCCCGTGGGCTGTACATGTACACCAATGGCGAGGCCAAGGGGGCCGTGAAGGCCTATCTCGACTGGATCCTCAGCGATGTGGGCCAGTGCATTGCGGTTGGCCAGGGCTTTGCTCCGGTCCATGCCGTGAAGTGCAAGTGATTGCGCTGGGCTGAATAGGGAAGGGCCGCCCTGGAGGCGGCTCCTATTACGGTAATCCATCCTGTTTTGGGAAATCAGATCCATGTCCCACCTCGAAGCCCGTATGGAGAAAGACCTCTCCCGCATCCGCGGCGAGATCCGAGAGCTCGCATCCCAGGCGGAGGCCGCCTTCAAGAATGCGATTCATGCCCTGCAGACCGGTGACCGTGCGCTCGCCTATGCCATTGTGCTCGGGGATCACGCGATCAACCGGATGATGCGCGACATCGACCGTCTGTCCCACGCCTTCATCGCGGTCCATCTGCCCAGCGCGGGCCCGCTTCGGCTGCTGTCGTCGGTGTATCGGGCCAATATCGAGCTGGAGCGCATCGCCGACTATGCCGTCACCATCGCCCGGGAGTCGGTCCAGCTTTCGGCACCCCCGCAGGGACACCTCGCACGCGAAATCGACCGCATGGCGGGGGAGACGCTGCTCATGCTGAGTCAGTCGATCACCGCCTTCAACGACCTCAATGCCGAAATGGCGCGCAGCACGGTTGCGATAGGCGACCAGATCGAGATGAACATGGATAGCGTCTACGCTGAGCTGATGCAGAACGATCGGCAACAGGCGATAAAGGATCTGCTCGCGGTGTTTGTGGTGTTCACTCAGATCAAACGTGTTGCCGACCAGGCGAAGAATTTGTGCGAGGAGACCATTTTCGCGGTGACCGGCGAGCAGAAAGGACCCAAAGTCTTCAACATCCTGTTCGTCGACCAGGACAACAGCCTTTTGAGCCAAATGGCTGCAGCCATTGCCCGCAACAGCTACCCCAAGAGCGGACGCTACCGCGGTGGCGGACGCGAGCCTGCCGCCGCTTTGAATCCAACGCTGGTCAAGTTCCTGGAAAATCGCGGCATAGATACCCGGGGCGTTCGTCCGACGGGGCTGAATCTCACACTCCGCGAGCTGGCAAGCGAACATGTGATCGTGAGCCTACAGGGGCCAGTGAACGGCTATATACCGGAAATCCCCTTCCACACGGTGGCATTGGAGTGGGACCTTGGCGAGTTGCCCAAAGAGGGGGATGAGGCACAGCTCGAGGAGCTTTACCGCAAGCTCGCAGCGCTCATTCGCGACCTGATGGAGTCGTTGCGCGGCGACGCTGCGGCATAAACCTGGCGGAGACAAACCATGCAGCAACCGCTCGCCTCGGATTTCGACCGCCGCACCCTCGATTGGTACGTCGACAAGGGCGTTCAGTCCCTTGTATTCGTCGGTGGCGTCTCGGCGATCCTGTTTCTGTTCTTCATCCTCTATTTCATCGGCAAGGAAGGCTTCGCATTGGCCTTCAGCGAAGGGTTCTCGTTCAAGGAGTTTCTCCTGTCCCCGTACTGGTATCCGTCCGACGAGTCGGCCCCCGAATACGGCATCCTGGCGCTCGTCGCCGGAACCGCCTCCGTAACGGGGCTCGCCATGGTGGTCGCGGTGCCTTTCTCGCTGGGTGCGGCGATCTATATCGGCGAGTTCGCCACCGGCAAGACCAGGGAATATCTGAAGGTGTTGGTCGAGCTGCTCGCCGCCATCCCCTCGGTGGTGTGGGGCTTCATCGGTTTGACGATCATGAATCCGCTCATCATCGACCTTCTTGGCGTACCGGTGGGTTTAAACGTGCTCAACGCGGGCATCATCCTCGGGTTGATGGCGGCGCCGATCATGACATCCATCGCCGAGGACGCGTTGAAGGCGGTTCCCGACCGCTTCCGCGAAGCCGCGGAGGCCTTGGGAGCGACGCGCTGGCAGGTGATCGTCAAGACCGTGCTCCCCGCGGCGAAGAACGGCCTCCTTGGCGCCGTGTTGCTCGGGGTAGGTCGGGCCTTCGGAGAAACCATGGCGGTGCTCATGGCCAGCGGACATGCGGTGAATATCCCCCACAGCATATTCGATCCGGTACGTGCGCTCACCGCGACGGTCGCGGCCGAGCTTGGCGAAGCACCGGTGGGCTCGGATCACTACCAGGTGCTGTTCCTCATCTGCGTCTTCCTGTTTGTGATCACCTTCCTCATCAACCTGACCGCCGACCTGATCGTCCGCGGTGTTCGTAAGGAGTAACCCGTGTCCAACGGAACCGCCCCCGACCAGTCCATCGACCCTGGCGCTCGGTTCGCCGAGACCTCGCTGAACGAGCGCAATCGGCGCGTCCAGCGGCTCTATCAGATGCTGTTTTTGATGATGACAGTGCTGCTGATCTTGCCGGTCGCAGCCATCGTGGCCATGCTGGTCTACAAGGGAGGGAGTGTCTTCTCGATCGACTTCCTGTTCACCTCTCCGACCGACGGCATGAGGGCAGGCGGCATCTTTCCCGCACTCTTCGGTACCATCTGGTTGGTTA
>JAEHCY010000097.1 GCA_016880695.1 Chromatiaceae bacterium
ACCGCCCAGTGTCAGGATTGCTCGAAGCTTGTCGGTCATAACCCTCTTCCTCCAGATATCCCGTTCAGCAGAGTGGCCAAGCCTGGACCCTAAGGGTAAAGCGCGGACAATGCAAGCTGAGCGGTTATGATCTATCCGGCACGGCGAGGCGCTTTTCCCAGGGCGGCCGGCAGGTTCCGTAGTAGGTCCCCCAGCGCGACTTCCCTGAGCACTGCCGCGGCATCCTCGACACCAAACCAGCGGCGGTCGCGGAAGCTCTCCTCCCAGGTCGGGTACTCTTTGGTCACCCGCATCGGGAAGACCTCGACGTTGCAGGTGCCGCCCCACTTCACGTACGAGTAAGTGCCGAGCGGGGGGCCGTCCACCTCGCCTTCCACCCCGGCCTCCTCTTTGGCCTCCTTAAGGGCGGACTCGGCGGCGGAAAGGAAGGGCTCGACCACGCCCTTTGGGACGATCCAGCGGCGGCGAGTGCGGTTGGTGACGAGCAATACCTCTATCCCCGCGGGGCCGTCCCGGTAGGGGATTACGGCCGATTGTTTGAAAAAGAAATCGGGTACCTGTCGGGTCGATTCTGGGTACATATTGATCAAAATCCTAGGGTGTGTAATAAACTTGCAGTTCTGCCGTCACAGACGCGACCCGCGTGCCGGTGCTCGGTTGAGTCGCGGGGAAATCACGCGGGGATTGCTGCAGTGCGGAAAGATTAACATAACCAAGGGGTAACCATGGCCACAACCACAACGAGAAAGCGGGGAACGAGGGCGGCATCGGCGCCGACCAAGTCACAGCGGCTGGATGAGGGTACGCGGGAGGATATGCTGCTCGAAAGCGAGTCTATCGCGGTTGACCCCGACGAGGGTCGCGGGACCCAGCGCAAGGCGGCCTCGGGCGTGCAGCCCGAGACGGTTGAAGTGCCAGCGGCGGAGGCGGTGTCTGAGGGCGAGGCCAAGGTCCTGGAGATGCCAGCGATCGAGCCCACGGGCCCAGACGCCGAGGCATACAAGCTCAAGCTGGTGATACAGGAACGGGGTGAGGGTCCGGTGCCCAGCGATCTGGAGGGGCCCCTAAAGAAGCAAAAGACCGAGGACTATCTGCGCCTCGTCATGCCGCTGCACGTCGAGCTGCTGAAGATGCAGAACTACGTCAAGGAGCGCGGACTGAGGTTGCTGGTGATCAACGAGGGGCGTGACGCAGCCGGTAAGGGTGGCACGATCAAGCGCTTTCTGGAGCACATGAACCCCCGTGGTGCACGGGTGGTGGCGCTCGACAAACCGAGCGACCGTGAGCGCACCCAGTGGTACTTCCAGCGCTACATCGCCCATCTCCCAGGCGCCGGTGAAGTCGTCCTGATGGACCGAAGCTGGTATAACCGCTCAATGGTCGAGCGGGTGATGGGCTTTTGCGCCCCGCACGAGGTGAAGGAGTTTCTGCGCTCGGTACCGGAGCTGGAGCGCATGCTGATCCGCTCCGGCATCATCCTGCTCAAATTCTATTACTCGGTGAGCAAGAAGGAGCAGGCCCGTCGCTTCGCGAGCCGGATCGATGATCCGCTCAAGCAGTGGAAGCTGAGCCCGGTGGATCAGGAGTCCCAGGACAAGTGGGACGAATACACCCGGGCGAAGGAGGACATGTTCTTCTTCACCTCCACCGCGGATTGTCCCTGGATCATCATCAAGTCGGACGACAAAAAGCGGGCACGCCTCAACGCCATGCGCTTCCTGCTGTCCCAGGTGGACTACCCGGGGAAGCGGAGCGAGCTGCTCACCGTCGATCGTCGCATCGTACGGACGGTTGAGGAAGAGACCGCCGTCGAAGACTGATCTTGCCGGCGCTGGCCCCGCGCGGGGCCAGCGCCAGCCCCCGGTTCTCCGTGCCCCAAGCCCTCCCGAGGGCAGCCGTAGCGTTCCCACCCCAGTTTTCCCTTTTGCGCCGGCCGGTCGCGAAACCTTCCGACCGAAGCCCGACCTGGGAAACCGAATAACCGATGTGTACCTGATAGCCCCCGGGGCGTGCCAGTGCCGGGCGGCATTGCGTTATCATTTTGTGCCCTGCACATCAGCCGCCCCTCGCCGATTCCCATGATCCCCTCCGCACCGCGGATCCGCGAGATCCCCTACAACTACACCTCGTTCTCGGATAGGGAGATCGTCATCCGCTTCCTCGGGGAGCCGATGTGGAACCTCATCGAGGAGCTGCGGGGGTCCCGGCGCACGGGCCGCTCCGCGCGCATGCTGTTCGAGGTGCTGGGGGATATGTGGGTGATCACCCGCAACCCCTATCTCCAGGACGACATGCTCGCCAGCCGGAAGCGGCGCGAGGCCCTGCTCGGCGCCCTACGCCATCGTTTGGACCAGTTCGAGGCGCGCCTGAACGACAACGCCAAGGCCGCGCGGCTGCTCGGTGCGGCGCGGGCGGCGGTGGCGCGGTTTGCGGACTGGTTCGAACAGGAGAAGGTCCTGCGCCAACGGGTGCGCAAGGCCCTCGCTGGCGTCACCCGCGGGGACAACGTGGACTTCGGCGGGCTGGCGCGGGTATCGCACGCCACCGACGCCACCGACTGGCGGGTGGAGATCCCCTTCGTGGTGCTCACCCCCGACTCGGAGGACGAGGTTGCCCCACTGGTGCGCGCCTGTATCGATTGCGGCCTCACCCTCATCCCGCGCGGCGGCGGGACGGGTTACACGGGTTCGGCGGTCCCTCTGGACCCTCGCTCGGCGGTGATCAACACCGAGAAGCTCGAAGCGCTCTCGGAGGTGGAGTATCGGGAGTTACCGGGCGTCGCGGGCAAGGTACCGACCGTTCGCTGCGGGGCCGGGGTGGTGACGCGGCGGGTCGCCGAGCTCGCCGATCGGCATGGGCTGGCCTTCGCCGTGGATCCCACCTCCCAGGACGCCTCCACCATCGGTGGCAACATCGCCATGAACGCGGGCGGGAAGAAGGCGGTGCTCTGGGGGACGACGCTCGATAACCTGGTCTCCTGGCGCATGGTGACACCCCAGGCGGAGTGGCTCGAGGTGGAACGCGTGGGTCACAGCCTGGAGAAGATCCACCCACAGGAGCGGGTGCGCTTCCGCCTGACCCGCTACGCGCCCGATGGCCGCACCGCGCTGGGGTCGCCGCAGTGGCTGGAGATCCCGGGCGGGGTATTTCGTAAAGCGGGCCTGGGCACGGACGTCACCGACAAATTCCTCGCCGGGTTGCCGGGGGTGCAGAAGGAGGGCTGCGACGGGCTGATCACCTCGGCCCGGTTTCTGTTGCACCGAATGCCTGCCCACGTGCGCACCCTGTGTCTGGAGTTCTTCGGCAGTGATCTTGGGCGTGCGGTGCCGGCCATCCTGGAGATCAAGGCCCACGTGGAGGCCCGTCGCGACGTGCAGATCGCTGGTCTGGAGCATCTCGACGAGCGCTACCTGCGGGCGGTCAAGTACTCCACCAAGGCATCGCGGCGGGAGCCACCGAAGATGGTGCTGCTCGCCGATCTCGTCTCCGATGAAGAGGAGGCGGTGGCCGATACGGCGCGCGCAGTGGTGGAATTGGTCAATGCCCGCGGCGCTGAGGGATTCGTTGCCGTAAGCCCCGAGGCGCGGCGTCGCTTCTGGCTGGATCGGGCGCGCACCGCCGCCATCTCGGCCCACACCAACGCCTTCAAGATCAACGAGGACGTGGTGATCCCCCTGGAGCGCCTGGCCGATTACAGCCGCGGCATCGAGCGCATCAACATCGAGCAGTCCATCGGCAACAAGCTTGCAATCATGGACAGCGTCCTCGGCTACTTGTCTGGGGCGATGCCGGAGGTCCGCCAGGGCGATGACTATGAGGATTCGGCTGAGGCCGGGGTCATCCTCAGGGCCAAGCAGGAGGCCGCGGCCGAGGTGGTGCGGGCGGCCCGGGAGCGCTGGCAGCGCATCCTCGACCACCTCGATGCCCCGGCCGAGGCCAACCAGGGCCTGCTCCGCGGCCCCGAGATTGCCCTGGTGCGCCCTGGAGATACCCTGCTGGAGCTGATGCTGCGGCGAGACCTGCGCCAGTCCTTCCGCAGTGAGGTGGCGGTGCGCCTCGAGGAGATTTTCTCCGGCCAGGAGTTGGCGGCGGTGCGTGTTCGGCTGCGGGCCATTCACGCCGAGATCCGCGATGCGCGACTGTTCATCGCCCTGCATATGCACGCGGGCGATGGCAATGTGCACACCAACATCCCGGTGCATTCCGCCAACTACCCCATGCTGCAGGAGGCGGAGCGGAT
>JAEHCY010000637.1 GCA_016880695.1 Chromatiaceae bacterium
GATGTGGCCATCGAGGCTCTGGCCGAGATGGCCGACCACCAGCGGGCGCTCCCGCACGGGCCCACACACCGGCAGATACAGATCGAACAGGGTACGCGCCTCCGCTGGCAACCCCTCCCCCGGCAACCAGCCATTTTCAGAGCGGGTGAGGATGACCTGCTCGGGTTGAGCCGCGGCGGCGGGACGCAGACGCCCGTCGGCCCCCAGCACGAGCCTCTCTGCGGCAACCGCCTGCCAGGCAGTGCGGTCGCGCCGCGCCAGATCGAGCAGGGCGGCCCAGGCACGCTCGGGCCCGAGCGCGCTGGGAGGCCCCTCGTGGGTCACCGCGCCCTGTGCAAATTTCATGAGTGTGGGGCTCCTCCGGGCCAGACGCCGCCGGCCAAACGCGCATGATCCTAGCCGATTCGTCGGTCCCGAAAAAACCCGCGGATCTTCGATCCGGGAATCGGAACAGTGTTGGGTTACAGGTGGTTCACCATCGGCAGGTTTTACAAGGGGATGGCAAACATGGGCTAGAATCCGAGGTTGGAACCACATAGCCCTCATTGAGCGGGCTCAAGACAGACCTTGAGACACCTTGCGGTGCAGGGCGATTCGGGACGATCCCTAGATACGGCCCGCCGCTTCGCGGCCGGCTCGAAATGAACAGGAGCCGCAACCGATCAGTGAGTCGCCGTTGGTCCCGAGTAGGCCGCGAAGCGGCCATACCGAGGGGCAGGTGGCCCGGAAAGCCACCACCCGGGTTCGATTCTGAGCCACTAAAGTGTCGCACCGCTTTCCTCGGAAAACCGGGAGAGGGTTCGGCAAGAGGATTATTCCAGCATGCTGCCTTGTTACCGTCGTCGCACCCACCGGTTCGTCGCCTCCCTGCGCACCGGCGCGCTGCTCGCCCTCAGCTTGTCCACGGGGGAGGGGGTCGCGCTCTCGGCGGACTCAAGCCCCGCCGGGATCGCCTATGTGAGCGGGGGGTTCGGCGAGGAGGAGCTCGAGGAGCTGCGCCGGATCAGCCCGTCCTACAATCTGAGCCTCACCTTCGCCACCCGCGGCGGCGCCTATGTGGGCTACGTCGACATCCGCATCCTGGATGCGGGCGGAGAGGTCCTGGTCGATACCCAAGCCGAGGGACCCAAGTTCCTCGCCGGCCTACCCCCCGGGGTCTATCGGATCAGCGCCACCCATGGCCAGCATCAGGTTCAGCAGACGCTGACCCTGGACACCGGCCGCCAGCGCAGCCTCACGCTGTTCTTTGCGGAGCCCACCCAGATGGCACCGGCCGAATAAGGGCGGTGGGGCCGGGGGCTGGTGCGCGCATCGCGGCTTGCCGGCCCTTCACGGCCGCGGATCGCGCAGCTCAAGGCGCTCCAGCCAAACCAGCTCGCAGGCCCCGCGGCCGGTATCGTCCCGGGTCAACGAACTGCGCCAGCGCCAACCCTCGGGGGACTGCACCTCCACCAGAAAGCCCTCGAAGCTCACCAGGTGCCCGGGTCTCGCCTCCAGAAGGCGTTTGCGCATCGCCGCATCGCGCGGGATCAGGTGCATGTTGGCGCTTTGGCGCGCGATATCCTCCCGGGGCAGCGGCAGGGTCTTGGTCCGCCAAAAGTAGAAGCGATTGCCCTGACTGATCTCGATCTCTGCGAGGTTCCGGCTATCGGACATGGGCCCCCAGCCGAGTGCCAGGTCTAACGGCACCAGATCCGACTCCCGATCGAAGCGGTAGCGCTCGGTGCCCAGAACCCGTGCAGTAGCCGAGAAGCGGGCCAAAGGGGTGATCTGATAGCCCTCGAAGCTGAAGGGCGCCAACCCGGAAACCGATTCTTGCCGCGGCGCCTTCGGTGCCTGGACGCCGGGGCCCGACTCGATGGGCCGGTGGCTGAAATAGCTCCAGGCCCCCCAGGCAATCAGCAGAAAGAGCAGGATTCGAGCGAGCATCGGGATTCCTCAGCCTCCTTCAGCAGACGTCCGGGGTTTGCGGGCGCTGCGCCGCCGCCTCACAGGGTCCCACGCAGCAGATGTTTCACCTCGGCGAGAAACCGGGGGTTGAGCACATCCGCCTTTCCCAGCCAACCCCATCCGTGCCTGGCCCCACCCAAAAACGCAGGTTGGCGTAATCCAGGGTGCTCTGTGGGCATCGGAGTTGATGCTGAGCAGCATCCCCTCCTCCGGGCCCCTCTGGCAATGGTTGCCCAGGAGATCGCCGATCTGGTCGAACAGGGTAGCGATATCATCGCTGTGCACGGGCATAGCCGCCTCCCGGTCCGACTCTCAGACATCCACCACGCACTGGGCCAGCCACTGGCCATCGGGCTCCTGCCGCACAGCAAGCTCGGTGTAGGTGGCGCCCTTGACCTCCACGGCGGGACGGTGGCGCCGCACCTCCACCGCCTCGCCCCAGAGGCGGCCCCACAAGCGCTCACCCGATAGCTCAACCTCGAAACGGCCAAACAGCATGCCGCGGGTGGCCATCTCGAAGACCACGGCA
>JAEHCY010000638.1 GCA_016880695.1 Chromatiaceae bacterium
CCCTTCACCCTCTTCGCTGCGGTGGGCGTCATCAATGCGGTGAATATGATCGATGGCCTCGACGGCCGGGCCGGTGGGCTGGTCCTGATCGCGCTGTTGGTGCTGTGCCTGGCGGTATTCGGCACGGGGGCCGTGGCGGAGGGAGAGCTCTTACTCGCCGCCGCCGGGGCGGTGCTGGCCTTCCTCCTGTTCAATTTCCGCCTGCCAGGCCGCAAGCGCGCCGCCATGTTCATGGGGGATGGTGGCAGCCTGTTTCTGGGCTATGCCCTCGCCTGGGCCCTCATCTCCCTCAGCCAGGCGCCCCACCGGGCTATCGCGCCCGTCACTGCCCTGTGGATCGTCGCGGTACCCCTCTGCGATGCCGTCGGCGCCATGCTCAGACGGATGCTCAGAGGTCAGTCGCCGTTTCAGGCGGATCGGCAGCACTTCCACCATGTGCTGCTCGCGGCAGGCTTTTCAGTCCCCACGGCGGTCAGCATCTTGCTCATGCTGGCAGCGGGGCTAGCGGGAATCGGCTACGGTGCGCAGATCGCCGGTATCCCCGATTGGGTGATGCTGGTACTGTTCATGGGCCTGTTCGGGGTCTACTTCTGGGCGCTGCGGCGGGCCTGGCGGGTGATGCGGTCCCTCCACCACACACGCCACGCGCAGGCCGCCTCCTCCCCAGCCAAGCCCCAACCGTGCAGCCACTCGCCACCCTAAGGGATCAGGCCGGTTTCCAATCCTTCGGTCGCATCTGATCGGGACGCAGCCGTACCCTGAAATACTCGTCGGCTAGGTCGAGACCCACGGAACTACCGTCCTTGTCCTCGAGGGGCTGCTCGTATGCCTTCCAGCCGCGCACCCCGGTCTATACCCGAACACCTGCAGGGAATGGGCGGCGAGGATGCTCCGGTAGCCTGAACGGCACACCACCACGATCTCCCGCCCCCGCGCCCAACTCACAGTCCAGGCGTCCAAGCTCGCGGTAGGGCACCGCCTGCGCCCCTCAGTCCACCGCCCGCGGGATGTCGTTGCCTTGCCCCCGGGGGCAGAGGCTCTTTTCCACCGCGATGACAGCCGCCTCGACCCGCGAATGTACCTCCAGCTTGCGCAGGATTGCCTTGACATGGAGCTTGACCGTGCCGTCGGAGATACCGAGCCTGCGGGCGATCACCTTGTTGCTCTGGCCCTCGGCCAGATGACACAGAATCTCCCGCTCCCGCGGGGTGAGATCGGCGAACCGTGGATCGGATCGGGGCGGCTGGGCATCGCCCTGCACCGCCTTGGCCAGGATACCCGTCAGCTCCTTGGCGACCACCGTATTCCCGCGCACGATCTCGTGCAGCGCGGCGATCAGCTCGTCGGGCTCCATGTCCTTGAGCAGGTAGCCCTGGGCCCCTAGTTGGAGGGAGTGGATGACATCGCGCTCGTCATCGCTGGTGGTCAGCATCGCCACTGGCATCCGTTGAGGCAGACCGCGCAGTTGCCGCAGCACCGCGAGCCCATCCTGGCCCGGCATGCGCATGTCGAGCAGCACCACATCGGGAAGCTGCTCGCGCACCAGCCGGATACCCTCCTCGCAGTCCCCCACGGCGGCGATGACCTCGATGCCACGGCGCTCAAGGAGCTCGCGTAGCCCGACGCGAAACAGGGCGTGGTCATCGATCAGCAGCACCCGCATCATCCGACGCGCCTCTGTGCGAGGGGCGCGGACCGCGGGCGGGTCTCCAGGGTGAGCTCGACCCGCGTGCCCTCCCCCGGCTCGCTTTCGATGCGCAGCTCCGCGCCCATGCGCCGCGCCCGCTCCTGCATGATCGAGAGCCCCAGACACTCGCCTGGCCGCCCAGCGCTCACCGGCGCACGGAAGCCCACGCCGTCATCCTCGACCAACAGCAGGAGCGCACCGCCCGAGCGACAGGTGAGCAGCACGCGCACGGTGTGCGCCTGGGCGTGCTTGCGGACATTGGTCAAGGCCTCCTGGACCACCCGCAGGAGCTGCATCTCGGTGGCGGCCGCGAGCGGGATCTGACGGCAATCATTCTGCAGCAGCACATGCAGGCCCGTCTCCTGACCAAAACGGCGTACCAGTTGCTCGAGGGCCAGCACCAGACCGCGCTGGTCAATGGGTGCGCGAAAGCTGCTCAACAGATCCCGAAGCTCGGTATGGGCCTGGTCCAGCCCCGTTTGGATACGCTGGAGGTCACGGCGGGCGGCATCCGAGAGGGGGCCCTCGCGCAGACTCTCATCGAGCAGCCGCACCTGAAACCGCAGGCTGGCCAGCGTCTGGGCCAGGGAGTCATGCAGCTCGTGGGCCAGGGCATTGCGCTCCTGCAGGATCGAGAGCCGCTTCGCCTCCTGATCCGAACGCTGCTTGGCCACGGCCATGCCGAGATGGTGGCCGATGGTGGCCAGTAGCTCCAGGATATCCTCGCGCTCGGAGACGCCCGGCTTCTGGACAAACAGACTGTAGGCGCCGAGCACCTGGTCCTGGTAGCCGAGCGGCACCCTCACCACCTCAATCTCGTCGCTTGCGAACATGCGGCGGCCGAAGACGCGTTCACAGTGGCGGTCCGGGTGGTCGCACAGAATATCCCCCGGGGACAACGCGGTGCCGCACAAACAGAGATCCAGCGGCCGCATCTCCTCCTCGCGCAGCAACCGATCATCGAGCCCAATCGCCCCCACCAACCGCTGCACGCCCTCAGGCGTCGCCAGGCGGACGGTGGCGGCACGGCCATTGACCATCTCCTTGAGGACCCGGAGAAACCGCAAGAGCAGCTCATCGAGCGCTTGGATCTGATTGATGCCCGCCGCCACGTCGTAGAGGATCTTGAGCGAGGCGGTCTTCTGCGCCAGGCGCATGGTCTGGCGGGCGACGCGATTGTCCATGTCCTCGTACAGACCGGCGAGCTCCTCCCTGAGGCTCTCGATGTTACGCACCAGCTCACCCAGAATGCCGGCCTCCTCCAGGGTGGGACGCGTGGTGGACTCCCCCTGACAGAGCTGGGCCACCGACTGCTCCAGTGTCACGAGGGGTCGCAGCAACCCTCGGTGGAGCCGAGCTGCCAACGCCAGGGCGCCGCCCACCACGGCCGCAAGCCCGGCAAGCAGGGCCACCAGGGCGGATTCAGGCCCACCTCCGCCAACCGCAAGCCACGCCCAGGTCCCAAGGCTCACCAGCAGCCCAACCCCAAACAGAACCAGCGGCCCCTTCAGATGCGCCGCAGACAGGACCTCGTCGATCCGGGCGCGGGACGCATCCCGCCCGTCCACACCGGGATTGGTGGATGCGGAGGGGTTTGTCGGGGCCGCTGCCAACACACCAAGACCGCTGGATATCTGGGGTACACACTATAAACGAAGCCGAACCGCGATACCCTGCTCGCGCGCTTCCGGCCCTTACCCCGGCAATAGGGTACGATTAGCGCCACCCGATCGAGACACCCGCAACGCGCGGGTTCACCCTGCCTCCACCTCGCGCATGTCCCAGACCAACCGCTTCCGTTTCCTCATCGCCCACGTCACCCCTCAGCGGAGCAGGCTGATCCTGGCGCTGCTGCTCATGCTGGGTGAGTCCGTTGCATCGCTGTTCATGCCCTGGCTCGCCGGCCGATTCGCTGATGGGTTGCTCGCGGGCACCGCGATCGGCATCACCCTGCTCCTGTGGCTCGGTGCCGCGGCGGTTCAGCAACTCCTGGGCTTCGGCAACAGCTACCTACTTTCACGCAGCGGCGCGGAGATGCTCGCCCAGCTCAGCGTGCGGCTCTACGATCACCTCCAGGCACTGCCGTTGTCTTGGTACCACGAACAGCGGCGCGGGGACGTGCTCGCCCTCCCGGCGGGCGAGATCCGCTTCAATGGGGTGGGCTTCGCCTACCCTGGCCGCCCCCCGGTGCTCGATGGCTTCCACCTGCACATCCGCGCGGGGGAAACCCTCGCCATCACCGGCCCCAACGGCGCCGGCAAGAGCACCGTAGCACACCCGCTGATGCGTTTGATCGACC
>JAEHCY010000098.1 GCA_016880695.1 Chromatiaceae bacterium
GGTGTCTCGGCCACCGAGGGTTCCGGCATCCTTGCTCCCCGCTCCCACTGATTGGTCAGTTGAGCCATGGCGCTGATTACCTGCATCGAGATCCCGTAATAGTCCGCCGCCGGTGAATCGGCAGCGCAAGCGACTCCACGAAGAATGGATTAGTCACAAGAATACAACAAAATGGCCAGCGGTAATGTTACCGTGCCGCTGCGACTCTCATCACCGCTCACGCGGCCATTATTAATTGACGACGTCCACGAAAAGGCGTCAAACCTCGGCAAGGTCGCCCTTTTCTTGCAGCCAGCCTCGACGGTCGGCTGCCCGGCGTTTTGCCAACAACATGTCGAGCAAGGCGTCGCTTGCCCCCGGGTCATCGAGAGTCAACCGGACCAGGCGACGGGTATCGGGGTGCATGGTGGTTTCGCGCAACTGCTGCGGGTTCATCTCGCCGAGGCCCTTGAAGCGTACCACGTTCACCTTGCCACGCAGCCGCTCCGCCTCAATGCGGTCGAGTATCCCGGTCTTCTCTGCTTCATCGAGGGCATAGAACACCTGGTGGCCCACATCGATGCGGAACAGAGGTGGCATCGCCACGTGCACGTGCCCCTCCTCCACGAGCTTGCGGAAATGCCTTAAAAACAGTGCACATAATAGGGTTGCGATGTGCGCCCCGTCGGAATCGGCGTCCGCCAGGATGCAGATCTTGCCGAAGCGCAGGCGGCTCAGGTCCTCGCTGCCAGGGTCCACTCCGATGGCCACCGCGATGTCATGGACCTCCTGCGAGCCAAGGACCTCGGCCGGATCAACCTCCCAGGTGTTGAGGATCTTTCCGCGCAGGGGCATTACCGCCTGGAACTCCCGCTCCCGGGCCTGCTTGGCGGAACCACCCGCCGAGTCACCTTCGACCAGGAACAGCTCACCGCGCTCCGGGTCGGTGGCGGTGCAGTCCGCCAGCTTGCCGGGCAGGGCCGGTCCCTGGGTCACCTTCTTGCGGATGACCTTACGACCGGCGCGGAGCCTCGTTTGAGCCGCGCCGATGGCCAGCTCGGCGATGGCCTCGGCGGCGGCGATGTGTTGATTGAGCCAAAGGCTGAAGGCGTCCTTGACCACTCCGGAAACGAAAGCGGCGCTCTCCCGGGAGGAGAGCCGTTCCTTGGTCTGGCCGGAGAACTGGGGCTCGAGCATCTTCACCGAGAGGATGTAGCTACATCGGGCCCAAACATCCTCGGGGGCCAGCTTCACCCCTCGCGGCAACAGGTTGCGGAATTCGCAGAACTCGCGCACCGCGTCGGTGAGTCCGCCGCGCAGGCCGTTGACATGGGTGCCGCCCAGCACCGTGGGAATCAAATTGACGTAGCTCTCGGTGACCAGCTCACCACCCTCTGGCAGCCACACCACCGCCCAACTGGCGGCCTCGTTAGGCCCCTCGAGGCTCCCGGCGAAGGGCTCCGCCGGTACCCGGGCCTGCTCCCCCATCTCCTGGATCAGGTAGTCACGTAGCCCGTCCTGAAACAGCCAGGTTTGCTCCTCGCTCGAGGTCTCGTCGCGAAAGCGCACGCAGAGACCGGGACAGAGCACAGCCTTGGCCCGTAGCAGATGGGTTAGCGGCCGCAGGGAGAACTTGGGCGAGTCGAAGTAGGCCGGATCGGGCCAGAATCGCAGGGTAGTACCCGTGTTGTTGCGGCCCACCTTGCCGATGGGCTCCAGGTCGGAGACCTTCTCGCCGTGGGCGAAGGCCATGTTGTACTCCTGGCCGTCGCGCCGCACCCACACCTCGAGATGGCGCGAGAGGGCGTTGACCACCGAGACCCCCACCCCGTGTAAGCCGCCGGAGAAGCGGTAGTTGTTCTGGGAGAACTTACCCCCCGCGTGCAGCTTGGTCAGGATGACCTCCACCCCGGGTATCCGCTGCTCCGGATGCAGATCCACCGGCATGCCCCGACCGTCGTCGCTCACCTGCAGGGACCCATCGGCGAACAACACCACCTCTATGGTGCGCGCAAACCCGGCCAGGGCCTCGTCGACGCTGTTGTCGATGACCTCCTGCGCCAGATGGTTGGGCCGCGTGGTGTCGGTGTACATGCCTGGGCGCTTGCGGACCGGGTCGAGGCCGCTTAGCACCTCGATCGCTGAGGCATCGTACTGGCTGCCGGCTTTATCCATGTTTCCAGTCAGATGACAGAGGGTTATCAGCAAGACCACGGGCACGCGGCGGTTAGGTCCAGCTTCGCCAAGCGCCACAACAGGGCGATGGGCGCAGCCACCCTCGCGGGGTTGGCTGAAGGCCGCCGGGGGACGCCCTGGCGCAAGCGGCGTTGACCCCGCACAACCCGCTACGTTACCGTATCTCGGTTGCCAGAGCACCTACCCGCCGTGACCCGCAAGTCCCCTCCCCCGACCTTTGAACAGGCCCTGAGCGAGCTCGAATCCATTGTCGCCAAAATGGAGAAGGGGGAGCTGTCGCTCGAGGAGTCGCTCAAGACCTTCGAGCGCGGGATCGAGCTGACCCGCTACTGCGAAAGCACCCTCAATCAAGCCGAGCAACGGGTCCGCATTCTAGCGGCTGGGTCCGCGGCGGAAGCCGAACCGGAACCCTTCCAGCGTGCCGAGCAGTAGCCAGCTGGGGCCGTTTCTGGAGGGCTGCCGCGCGCGCATCGAGGTGGCCCTGGATCGCTGGCTGCCCTCGCCCTGCATTCAGCCGGGCAGGTTGCACAGTGCCATGCGCTACGCGGTGCTGGGGGGCGGCAAACGCCTTCGACCCACCCTGGTCTATGCCGCCGGCCACGCCCTAGGCCTGCCGTTGGAGGCGCTCGATGGCCCAGCCTGCGCGGTCGAGTTGATCCATGCCTACTCCCTGGTCCACGACGATCTCCCGGCCATGGACAACGACGACCTGCGCCGGGGAAAACCCACCTGCCACAAGGCCTATGACGAGGCCACCGCCATGCTGGTTGGCGATGCGCTGCAATCACTCGCGTTCCTGGTGCTGGCCTCCGACACGACTATGGCGGCGGGTGTCGAGCGTCGGCTCGGCATGATCGAGGTGCTCGCCCGCTCCAGCGGCTCCCGCGGTATGGCGGGGGGGCAGGCGCTCGATCTGGAGGCGACCGGCCAGCAGTTAGACCTGTTGGCGTTGGAGAACATCCACATCCACAAAACGGGGGCCCTGATTCGGGCCAGTGTACAATTGGCAGCCCTCTCCGCCACACCATTGGAAACGGGAGTCGCGGAACGGCTCGAGCACTACGCGGCCTGTATCGGGCTAGCGTTCCAGGTTCGCGACGACATCCTTGATGTGGACGGCAGCACCGCGACCCTGGGCAAGACCGGGGGCAAAGACGTGATTCAGCAAAAGGTGACCTACCCGTCTCTGCTCGGTATGTCCGCCTCACGAGAGAAGGCGCAAAGCCTCTGCCAGGAAGCGCTCGAGAGCCTCGCCGACCTCGATGAGCGCGCCGATCCCCTGCGCTGGATCGCCGGCTATATTGTCGGCCGTGACCGCTGATTGAATTGGTTGGCAGGGATCCCAAACTCCTCGGCTGCGGAGGGATAGCACATAAGGCTGCTCCCCTTCGGGTAAAGCTCAACAAAACCAATGGCATAGGCGACTATCTTAACCTGCTCTCCCTAGAAGTGGAGAGACAATACAAGATCCGACCCGGACGCCGGAAAGGATCCGTGGTTTCATTAAAGGTACTCGATCATGATGGAAAACCGGCTCCGACAGCGATCGAAGGGGATGCATACCCTGGGCCTCGCGTCCGGTGAAGATGCTGACGAAACCTCCATCGCCGACGTACAAAATTCGGCCGACATTCGCCGCATCGCCATCGACAAGGTCGGCATCAAGGACATCCGCCACCCGGTGCGGGTGCGCGATCGCAGCAACGGCGAGCAGCACACCATTGCCAGCTTCAACATGTACGTGAACCTGCCGCATAACTTCAAGGGCACGCACATGTCGCGCTTTGTCGAGATCCTCAACAGCCACGAGCGGGAGATCAGCGTGGAGTCGTTCCACGAGATGCTCTCGGAGATGGCTGAGCGCCTCGAGGCCGAGGCGGGCCACATCGAAATGAGCTTCCCCTATTTCGTGAGCAAGAAGGCGCCCGTGACCGGCGTGCAGAGCCTGATGGATTACGACGTGACCTTTATCGGGGAGATCCGCAAGGGCAAGCCCATCATGTCGGTCAAGGTCGTGGTCCCCGTTACTAGCCTATGTCCCTGCTCGAAGGAGATTTCCGCTTACGGAGCCCATAACCAGCGCTCCCACGTCACCGTGCAGGTCCGGACCAAGGGTTTTCTCTGGGTGGAGGAGATCATCGACCTGGTAGAGGGCCAGGCCTCCTGCGAGCTCTACGGACTACTCAAGCGACCCGACGAGAAATACATTACCGAGCGGGCCTACGATAACCCCAAGTTCGTAGAAGACATGGTACGCGACGTGGCCATGAAGTTGAACTGCGATGATAGAGTAGCGTCCTATATCGTTGAATCCGAGAACTTTGAGTCTATCCACAATCATTCCGCCTACGCTCTCATTGAGCGAAACAAGGAATCTGATGCCGGCGGATTGGGCGGCGGCTAACGGGAGATCTGGGCAGCAAGGCATCTCTTTCAGCCACGCCGTAAAGACCGCGCGCAGGTCAGCGATGCCACTCGCTGCGGAGTATCGAGCACAGAACCACATCCTCGAACTGCCCCCACTTGCACACTCTATCCCGCATGAGCCCTTCGCGGCGCATGCCAAGCCGCTCCAGCACCCGGCCGGAAGCGGGATTGCGCACCATATGGTAGGCGTAGAGGCGCCAGAGCCCCAGCTGGTCGAACCCGTATCCGACTAGCGCCCCGAGGGCCTCCCCGGCGTAACCGCGACCCTGTTGAGTCACCCCGATCCACAGGCTGAGCTCTCCCTGGAGGTGCTCCCAGTCGATGGCGCGCAGTTCCACCCCGCCGATCAACCCCTCGGCAGCCGCACGGCACACCGCGAAGTGATAGGCGGAGCGATTTCTGGCATCGATCTGCCAGTCGGTAATCCTGGCGCGGGCAGCGGTGGTCGTATAAGGATGGGGAATCGAGATGGTGGTGTCGGCGATCGCTCACTCGCCGGCTAGGCGTGCCAGCTCATCGGCATCCTCCTGCCGATAGGGGCGCAGGACAAGCCGGGGTGTGACAAGGGTGGGCTGATCCAGCTCCCTGTATCTTTCCTTTGCGGAACCCA
>JAEHCY010000639.1 GCA_016880695.1 Chromatiaceae bacterium
TGCCATAAACCCGCTTCACCGCTTGTTGGAGGATGCGGTAACGCAATGGCCAGTAATGGGCGAACGCCAGGTCCTCCAACTCGAGCCGCAGACTGTGGATGCCCAGCCGGTTGGCGATGGGGGCGTAGATCTCGAGGGTCTCCTGGGCAATGCGGCGGCACTTCTCCGGGCTCATAACCCCGAGGGTGCGCATGTTGTGCAAGCGGTCGGCCAGCTTGATCAGGATGATCCGAATGTCCTTAGTCATGGCCAGCATCATCTTGCGGAAGCTGGCCGCCTGGGCCTCGATCTTAGATTTGAAATGGATCTGGGTCAGCTTGCTGACCCCATCGACCAGGTCAGCGATCTCCGTGTCGAAAACCTCTGCCAGTTGCTCCTTGCCGATCTTGGTATCTTCGATCACGTCGTGGAGCATCGCCGCCATCAGGCACTTGTAGTCCATACGCATCTCCGACAAGATGCGTGCCACGGCGATGGGATGAAAGATGTAGGGTTCACCCGACTTGCGCTGCTGACCCTCGTGGGCCTCGGCGCCGAACAGGTAGGCCCGATAGACCTCGCGGATCTGCTTGGGCTTGAGGTAGGCCTCCAGCAGAACGCACAGATCGCTGATGAGGAATCGCGGATCCCCCACGGATTCGTCGGGGATCTGGACCGGATCGGTGGGGGCCGTTTCCATCAGCGAATCCGAGCCACGCGCTCTTGCTAAGGGAATGACTTTAAGGCTGGCTATCTTCGGGGGCAACGGGCGCCGTTTGGTCGAGTGGGATACTCGGATAATAACCAATACGGGGCGGTGTACGAAACCCACCCCACATCACTGCGCCGCCACAAACACCCCGCGCTACACCATACGCGGCGGCACCCGGTACGGGAATCACTGCGGAAATCCCTTTAGTGTTCGCGGACGGCTCCAGGGGGGCCAACGCTGGTGGAAGAACCAGGGACACCGCCTAAATGCCCCGCGATCGCGGGGGCGCCGGTGCTACCTCAATCGTCCTCGAACTCCGCACCGAGTTTCCCATGCATCCCGAGCTCCGCGGCCAACTGCTCTTCCACTGTCGGTTCGCGGCGCACTTCCTGCTGGTAGGCCTCGATATTCTGCCGATCGATCAGTCCATCGGCGATCTCGCGCAAGGCAACCACGGTGGGTTTGTCATTTTGCCAGGGAATCAAGGGTTCCACCCCCTTGGACAACTGCCGAGCCCTCCGCGTCGCCAACAGAACCAGGTCGAACCGATTGTCGACGTGCTGGAGGCAATCTTCCACCGTGATACGCGCCATTGTTACACCCACTAATTCGAAAGGTTAAAATTGCTCGTCCCGACCGCCCAGCCTACAAAGCCGATTGCTGTTGGCGGATGGAAAACTGTTAATAATAACATCGATGATCCATGACCGGCGGCTAGAATTTCTGGTAGCGGTGAGGATGACCCTGCTCAGGGCTCCATCGACCCCAGAAGCGGCGCGAGACGCTCGGCCTGAACGCTGGCCATCAACCGGCAAGCGACGACGATACAGCGGAGCTCCGCGAGCGCCTGATCGAACTGGTCGTTGACCACCAGAAAATCGTACTCGCGATGGTGCGAAACCTGCTCGCGGGCCTCGCGCATGCGTTGGGCGATGACCTCGTCGCTGTCCTGCCCGCGCCCGCGCAGCCGTTGCTCGAGTGTTGGCAGATCGGGCGGCAGGATAAAAATACTCACCGCCTCCGGAAAGCGGGTACGCACCTGCTGAGCCCCCTGCCAGTCGATTTCCAGGATCAGGTCCTGTCCCGCGTCGAGACGGCCGCGCAGCTCGGCCTCGGAGGTTCCGTAGTATCGGCCGAAAACCTCGGCGTGCTCCACGAACCCGCCGCGGGCGGCGAGAAGGTCGAACGCCTCTTGGGAGACGAAGTGGTAGTGGAA
>JAEHCY010000640.1 GCA_016880695.1 Chromatiaceae bacterium
AAGATCCTCCCGCTCACGGAAGCAGTAGAGGAACATGGTCATCGCGCCCACGTCGAGTCCGTGCGACCCGAGCCACAGCAGGTGGTTGAGGATGCGAGTGATCTCGTCGTACAGGGTACGGATGTACTGGGCCCGGATCGGCGCCTCGATCCCGAGCAGACGCTCGATAGCCCGAACATAGCCGTGCTCATTACACATCATCGACATGTAATCGAGCCGATCCATGTAACCGATGCTCTGATTGAACGGCTTGGACTCCGCCAGCTTCTCGGTACCCCGATGTAGCAGACCGATGTGGGGATCGGCCCGCTCGATGACCTCCCCGTCCATCTCCAGCACCAGGCGCAATACGCCGTGGGCCGCCGGATGCTGGGGGCCGAAATTGAGGGTGTAATTGCGGATTTCTGGCATCGCGGAGTTCGCCGGCTACTTGTTCTCGTCCAGGTAACGACTGTCCTCGCGGATCACCCGCGGTACCAACGTCCGCGGCTCGATGCTCACCGGCTCGTAGACCACCCGCTGCTGCTCGGGGTCGTAGCGCATCTCCACATGCCCGCTCAAGGGGAAATCCTTGCGGAATGGGTGGCCAATGAAGCCGTAGTCGGTCAGGATGCGCCGAAGATCCGGATGTCCTCGGAACAGGATGCCAAAGAGATCGAAGGCCTCGCGCTCGAACCAGTCGACCGAGCTCCAGATCTCCCCCACCGAGTCCACCAGAGGCTCGCTTGCGTCGAGGTAGACCTTGACCCGCATCCGCCAATTCTTGCTCACCGAAAGCAGGTGATAGACGGCGGCGAAGCGCCGTTCGGCGGGCAGATCGGCATCGACCTCGCGCTCCACACCGCGCCCGAACCCTGTGGCGGAGGCCGATTCGGTTTCCCACTCGGAGTGGCCGTAGGCACCGTAATCCACACCGCAGAGGTCGATCAACTGCTCAAAGCCAAAGGCGCTATCATCGCGCAGCGTTCGTGCCACAGAGAGCAGATGCTCGGCCGGCACCTCTAGGGTAACCTCGCTGCGGTAGACCGCGACCCTGCAATCGCTCGCTGCGAAGCGCTTTTCCAGATCCTTTGCCAGCTTCTCCAGCCTGGCACGCGGTGAGGACGTTGGGCTCATCGAAGGACCGCCTAGCGAGCAATGGTGTTGGTACGGCGGATCTTTTCCTGCAACTGCAGGATGCCGTAGAGCAGGGCCTCCGCGGTGGGCGGACAGCCAGGCACGTAGATGTCTACCGGCACGACCCGGTCGCAGCCGCGCACCACCGAGTAGGAATAGTGGTAGTAGCCGCCGCCGTTGGCGCAGGAGCCCATGGAAATCACCCAGCGCGGCTCCGCCATCTGGTCATAGACCTTGCGCAGGGCCGGGGCCATCTTGTTGCAGAGGGTGCCCGCGACGATCATCACATCAGACTGCCGCGGGCTCGGCCGGAAGATGATACCGAAACGGTCGAGGTCGTAGCGGGCCGCACCGGCCTGCATCATCTCCACCGCGCAGCAGGCCAAGCCGAAGGTCATCGGCCACATGGACCCGGTCCGCGCCCAGTTGATCAGCTTGTCGGCGGTGGTGGTGACGAAGCCCCGCTCGAGAATGCCCTCAATGCCCATGACGAGCCCCCCGGGCAACCCAACGCATCGCCACCCTCGTTACGCCCCTATGTGTGGCACGCCCCTCGAGCTGGCTGCATCGCCTCATGCCGCTACTCCCACTCCAGCGCGCCCTTCTTCCACTCGTAGATGAACCCTACGACGAGGATGCCCAGAAACACCACCATGGCGACAAAACCGACCATGCCGATCTTGTCCAGTACCACGGCCCAGGGAAATAGAAACGCGATCTCGAGATCAAAGATGATGAACAAGATGGCTACGAGGTAATAACGCACGTCGAACTTCATGCGCGCATTCTCGAACGCCTCGAAACCACACTCGTAGGGAGAGTTCTTCGCAGCATCGGGACGCCGAGGCCCGAGCATGAAGCCCACGGCGAGAAGGACCATGCCAATGATCCCCCCCACTGCCAGAAAAAGCATGATCGGCAGGTAGTTCGCCAGCACCCTCGACCTCCTGAGCGACCGGCCTTCTTGTGGACCGGCTCGAACTTCGGATGGCTGGGCAGTCTATGTTACGGCCCGCACGCCTGTCAAGCGCGCAATAAACCCATTATGCTATTATTTTCAGAGTGTTAGCATAAAAGAGCATAAAAAAACGGCATCGCCCAAAGAGCGATGCCGTCTGTATGGTTGGTGCCGATGGCCGGAGTCGAACCGGCACGGCTTGCGCCACTGCCCCCTCAAGACAGCGTGTCTACCAATTCCACCACATCGGCAAACGTAACCTGATGACTCAACGCGCGGTCTATTCCTTCGCCTGGGGCTGCTGCTGCGGACTCTCCGCAGTCGCGGGTGCAGAAACCGCCGCAGGCGGCTGCAGCGCCTCGGGAACCACAGCCGGCGCCGGCCCGCGCGCCACCGGGGCCTGGGGGACCGGAACAGCGGGCACGCCCGCCCCAGAGGTATCGACAGAGGATGGGACCGGCACCGGAACCTCCACCTTCTGCTTGGTCTGGACCGACACAGCCGGAACCTCGGGCATCTGGTCCATGAGGCCCTTCACTTCAATCTGCTCAGTGGAGAAGTAAGCCAGGATCATGCTGGTCACGTAGAACAGAGCGGCCAGGGCCGCCGTGCTCCGACTCAGAAAAGACGCCGAGCCGCGCGCACCGAACACGGTCGCAGAGGCACCACTGCCGAAGGCGGCACCCATATCGGCGCCCTTGCCGTGCTGTATGAGCACCAGCCCAACCAAGCCGATCGCTAAGAACAGGTGAAAAACCGTTAAAATCGTCTGCATTGCTTCGTTTCCGCTCCAGGGGACCGCATCCCCCGGGCCGCAGGAACTCCCCTACCGAAACCCCGACCCGATCAGGCGTTGGCCGCCCGGCAGATCGCCAAGAAATCTTCCGCCTTCAGAGAGGCACCACCAATCAGGCCGCCGTCGATGTCGCGCTTGGCGAGGAGCTCGGCGGCGTTGTCTGGCTTCATGCTGCCACCATAAAGGATACGCAGATTGTCGGCCACATCCACATCATGCTCGGCCACCCGCTTGCGGATGTAGGCATGCACCTCCTGGGCCTGCTCCGGAGTGGCGGTAACACCGGTTCCGATGGCCCATACTGGCTCATAGGCAATCACCGCATCCGCGAGCGCCACCGCCCCCTCAAGGCTGATGATGGCATCCACTTGACGCGCCACCACATCGCGGGTAATGCCCCGCTCGCGCTCCTCGAGAGTCTCGCCGATACAGAGGATCGGTATGAGACCCGCCGCACGCGCCACCGCAAATTTCCGCGCCACCACCACGTCGTCTTCGCCGTAGAGCGTGCGCCGCTCGGAGTGGCCAACGATGACGTACTTGCACCCGAAGTCCAACAGCATCGAGGCCGCGACCTCTCCGGTGAAGGCGCCCATGGTCTCCGTTGAGAGGTTCTGCGCCCCCCAGGCAACCGATGTACCGCTCAGCTCCCGCTGGACCATCCCCAGGTACGGGAACGGGGGGCAAACCGCCACCTCTGCAACGCGCACCTCCGCCAGACCTGCCCTGATTCCCGCCAGCAAGGTTTTCACGCTGCTCTGGGAGCCGTGCATCTTCCAGTTTCCGGCACTCAGCGGCTGACGCATGTACTTCTCCCTCGATCTAAGAACGCGGCAGGATAGCCTCTCTCACCTCACAAATCAATCATCGTCGCGCTCGACAAAGCCTGCCTATCCGGCTTTGGCAACGGGGATCGGGATAACTCCTTGCCCCTGGGGACAATGGGGACGATCAGTAGCCTCAGCGAGGCCTAGGGCCGATTCTGAATCAGTCAAGCGAATGCAGTCCTTGCAGGGAAGCCACATGGAGGTTTAGATATCAGGTTTTCCACACCCACCTAGATGGCGCTCGGAGCAATGACGATGCAGAAAACCGCCCTCATCACAGGCGTAACAGGGCAGGATGGGGCCTATCTGACCGAGTTTCTGCTCGAGAAGGGCTATCGGGTCCACGGCATCAAGCGCCGCAGCTCTCTCTTCAACACCGACCGCATCGACCACCTCTACCAGGACCCCCACGAGCCGAACCGGCGTTTCGTCCTCCATCACGGGGACCTCACCGACTCCAGCAGCCTGATTCGCATCATCCAGGAGGTCCAGCCCCAGGAGATCTACAACCTGGCGGCCCAGTCCCATGTGCAGGTGTCGTTCGAGGAACCGGAGTACACCGCCAACTCCGACGCCTTGGGCACCCTGAGACTGCTGGAGGCAATCCGCATCCTGGGTCTCGAACGCAGCGCCCGCTTTTACCAGGCATCCACCTCGGAGCTATACGGCAAGGTACGCGAGGTCCCCCAGACCGAGAGCACCCCCTTCTACCCGCGCTCGCCCTACGCCGTCGCCAAGCTCTACGCCTACTGGATCACCGTGAACTACCGCGAGGCCTATGGCCTTTACGCCTGTAACGGCATCCTGTTCAACCACGAGTCGCCGCTGCGCGGGGAAACCTTCGTCACCCGCAAGATCACCCGTGCCCTGGCGCGCATCAAGCTCGGGCTGCAGGGCTGCCTCTATCTCGGCAACCTCGATGCCCGCCGCGACTGGGGCCATGCCCGGGACTACGTGGAGATGCAGTGGCTCATGCTGCAGCAGGACGCGCCCGAGGACTACGTCATCGCCACCGGCGAGCAGCACTCGGTGCGCGAGTTCATCGAGGCGGTGTGCCAGGAGCTCGGCATCGAGGTCACATGGGAAGGCGCGGGGGTCGATACGGTGGGCCGCGATCGCCGCAGCGGCCACGCCATCGTTCGGGTGGACCCGCGTTACTTCCGACCCACGGAGGTGGAAAGCCTGCTTGGCGATGCCTCCAAGGCCCGCCAGAAGCTGGGCTGGCAGCCGCGGACCAGCTTCCGTGCCCTGGTGGCCGAGATGGTGGTCGCCGACCTGAAGGACGCCGAGCGCGACCAACTCTGCCGTCGCGAGGGCTTCGACACCCTCGATCGGCACGAATGATCACCGCACCCGCCCCCATCGCCGATCCGCCCGCGGTGTTGACCCCGGAGGCGCGGATCTACCTCGCCGGTCACCGTGGCATGGTCGGTGGCGCCATCCTGCGCCGTTTGCAGGGCCTGGGGTTCAGCAACCTCCTCACCCGCACCCACCAGGAGCTCGACCTGTGCGATCAGGCCGCCGTGGAGCGCTTCTTCGCCGCGGAGCCCATCGACCAGGTGGTGCTGGCGGCGGCGAAGGTGGGGGGTATCCAGGCCAACGACCGCTATCCCGCCGAGTTCATCTACCAGAATCTGATGATCGAGGCAAACCTCATCCACGGGGCCTGGCAGGCGGGTGTGCGCCGGCTGCTGTTCCTCGGCAGCTCCTGCATCTACCCCAAGCTGGCCAGCCAGCCCCTGGCCGAATCGGCGCTCCTCACCGGCCCCCTGGAGCCCACCAACGAGCCCTACGCGATCGCCAAGATTGCCGGCATAAAGCTGTGCGAGTCGTACAACCGCCAGTATGGCACCCACTACCGCTCGGTGATGCCGACCAATCTGTACGGACCGGGCGACAACTTCGACCTTGCCAACAGCCACGTCATCCCCGCCCTGGTCCGCAAGTTCCACGAGGGCAAGCAGCGCGGCGCCGCAGAGGTGGTGGTCTGGGGGACCGGCCAGGCACGGCGTGAGTTTCTCCATGTCGACGACCTCGCCGCGGCCTGCGTGCACCTCATCGGCCTACCCGATGCCGAGTACGCGAGCCACACCCAACCCATGCGCTCGCACATTAACGTCGGCACGGGGGCGGATGTCTCGATTCGGGAGCTGGCGGAGCTGATCCGCGACGTGGTTGGCTTCCAGGGATCCCTCCGCTTCGATCCCTCACGACCCGACGGCACGCCGCGCAAGCTGCTCGACGTCAGCCTCCTGCAATCAACCGGCTGGAGACCCCGCATCGGCCTGCGCGAGGGCCTCGAAGCCACCTACCGCTGGTACCGCGATCACCTCGCTTCGGCGCGCATCTGAGAGGCTGTAACGCAACCCTCGCACGCAGCCCCAGCACAGGGTGCCGCGCGGCGATTCCCATTCAGGGAACAAGTGGACTGGCAAGGAGGGTTCGAATCGACCGGGGCATCTGGTGGAATGCGCTCACGGCCGCTGAGTCTGCCGGGTGCTCACAGGGCCCACCCGCGCCACCGGTAGACCCACAACCCCAGGTACTCCTTGATGCAATGGGTGGTCACATCGAGGGCCCCGGCCTCTGGCAGCCAATCGAGGATCGGCAGCTCACTCCGCCCCCCCATGAAATCGGTGGGCGCCGCAATGACGTCGATTCCCACCGCGCGCAAGGTGGCCTCGGCGCGCCGCATGTGAAGGGCCGAGGTCACCAAAAGGACCGACCGCAATCCCTGCTCCTCCAGCAGCGCCCCGACTCCTAGCGCGTTTTGCCGGGTATTGCGGCTCTTGGTCTCCCGGAGAATGGCGGGCGCCGGCGCACCCCACTCCATCAACAGCCCCGCCATGAGATCGGCCTCGGGCGTCCTGCCTTCCCCGGCACCCCCGGCGAGCAGGAGGTGCGGCGCCTTGCCGGCATCAAACAACCGCTTGGCATAGATCAGCCGATCCACCGCATCGCTGAGGTTGGACAACTCAAGTGTGTCCTCTCCGCCCAGGATGCCGCCGAGAACCACAATGGCGTCGGCCTTGGGCATCGCCGCGGCCGGGGCCTGACGATAGCCCGCTTGCAGAGACTCCGCCAGGGTCGCCGCAAACCAGGGTGTCGATGCCAGCCACAGCACCCCAGCCGCTGCCGAACCGGCCAGGGCGGCCACTCGCCGCCGACCCAGGGCGGTGGCGAACACCGACAGCACCACCAGCGCCAGGACGACAC
>JAEHCY010000099.1 GCA_016880695.1 Chromatiaceae bacterium
CGCCAGAAGGCCAAGCTCGACCACACCGATGGCACCGATCGTCCCGAGGGGACGGCCCCGTTGTTTCGCTATACCGCCAAGGTCAGTCGCCAGGTCTTGCGCTTCTTCACACACTGTTTCCTCAAGAGCGCCTCCCCAGGGCTCTATGAGCGCGAGCTAAGGCCTCTGTTGGTGGCCTATCTGTGACCGTGACCGGACACCGTTGGGTTGCGGTTGGCTTGGTGCTCGTGATGTCCCGCCGGGGTCGGGCGGGTATTTAGCTTTAGGCAATTCCGGATTGGCGTGGGACTTTGAAGTGAGATACGAGTGTGGACTGAAGTTTTGGGCCTCCTCCGTTGCGCTGGAAGGTGGCGCAACTAGCCATCCCGTGTCCCTGATTTTCTCTGCAGCCACTTGACCGACGTGGTGAAGCCCAGGATACTCCGGTTCAAGTGATCTCATTCCCTATTCTTTTCTTCTTGAAGAGGGAGACAACTTAGCATGGGAAAGGGCGAAAATACCGCCAAAGTTAGCGTGGTGATGCCCGCTTATAACCACGCCAAATGGGTGGGCCAAGCTATCCGCTCTGTCCTGCAGCAGTCCTTCAGGGATCTCGAGCTGATGGTAATTGATGACGCTTCCTCCGATACAACTTGGGAGGTTGTCCAAAAACTGTTCGCGGATACGCGTGATGCCCGCTTGTTACCCGCGCGCCACGACCAAAATCAAGGTGCGCCCGCCACGCTCAATGAAGGGTTGCAACGGGCTCGGGGAGAATATCTCGCGATTCTCAACTCGGATGATGTTTGGGAGCCCAACCGACTGGCCCGATTGGTTGATTATTTCGAGCGGCACCCAGCGGACTTTGTTGGTACTGATATGGTGGTCTTGGATGCCAACTCAATTCCAAAAGAATCGTCCGAGCCTCATTGGGTTACCTGGTTTGAAGAGCTGAAGCGAGACTATGCCAGCCATGGGGATATATTCGCGACTTTGTTGCGGGGTAATTTCCTAATCTCAACATCTAATTTCTTTTTCCGCCGCAGCGTTTACCAGGGGGTGGGCGGGTTTAGTGAACTACGCTACGTGCACGATTATGATTACGCCCTGCGCGTTCTTGCATCTGGGTTTAAACTGGAATTCTTGCCGGAAAAGCTACTTGGATACCGGTTACACGGGTCTAATACGATCCGCGATCACCCACTTGCAGCCAACGACGAGGACATGCGCTTGCTGCTCGCCTGGCTGCCAAAATTGCACGGTATGCTGGATGTCCGGCGGCAGGAGTCGTTGACTGCTCATTTAGAGGATGTTTACCGGTATAGCAGAGAAGGGTGGATGACCAAGATTCATGAGGAGCTGCAGGAAAAAGAGCGGGTGCTATTCGAGTTGATCGATGATCGTGACCGTTGGATTGCTGAGCGCGATCAATGGATCACCGACCGCGATCATGTCATACAGGCGTTGCAGCAGAAAAATGCAGACCTTGAGTCTTGGGTGGCGGACCGTGACCGCTGGATTGCGGACCGTGACCGCTGGATTACCGAGCGTGATGGTGTTATCGAGCAGCAGGCGCGAATATTGGCCGAGCGTGACGGTTGGGTGGCAGAGCGTGACCGCTGGATTGGGGAGCGCGACCTTTGGCTCCAAGAGCGCGACGCCTTGATCGATCAATTGCGCCAGCAACAGCAAGCGCTGCTCACTAGCCGCAGTTATCGATTAGGGAAGGCGTTGCTGTCGCCAGCGCATTTGTGGCGGCGGTATCAGTAGCGACAAACTCGGCTAAACAAATTTTCCAAAGGTGTCCGGTCAGGGTCATAGATAGGCCACCAACACAGGCCTTCGCTCGCGTTCATAGAGCGGTGGTGAGGCCGGTTTGAGAAAACAGAGGGCGGGCTCAAAATTGAAGTGCGACACCGTTTCGTCACATCGGCCCGCCGGAACAATCAAGTGGACGTGGTTCGGCATCAGGCGGTAGGCCCAAACCTCGGTGCCGCATCCGGCGCAGAACGCTGCCATCAAACGCCGATAGTCGGCGTCGCTGACGAAGGTTTGCGGCCGGCGGTTGCCCCGTTGTGTCACAGGATCGGGGAGCCCGTGAGCAACCACAGGCGCCATTCACCCCGCGACTCGCTCCTTGATCGGATTCCAGCGAGATGGGGATACGTTCCCGGAATGCGAAGCGACGGTCATTGACGCGGCACGACTGCGGGCCTACCTTTCCCTGACAACCGCGCCTCGTGGCGACGCTACCTTCCGGTCCGTCTATGCCTGCATGCCCCCAACTGTTCGGCCCCCTGATCGCCGCCGCGGTGCTGATCTGGCCGCTGGCGAGCTCCGCCGGCCCCGCCATACCCGTCTGTGAGCAGGGCGATGAGGTCCGGATCTGGACCTCGCCCCGTACCCCGGCGCAAGACAGGGTGCTGGACATCCTGGCGGTGGCCACCGATGGCAACCTGAGCCAGATCAGGGTGTCAGACCCCTCTGGCAATCCGCTGCACCTGCCCACGCGGGCCTTCGGCGGACCGCCCTGGAGCCTCTCCACCGCCGTTGACGAGGCAAGGGCGGGTCGCTACCGCATCGAGGCCCTACGCGATGGGCGGGTGGTGTCCTGCCGCGAGGTCAGGGTGGGCGAAGGCCCCGTCGCATCCACTGCCGGAGATTTTCCCCTGCGCCGCTGGGATCGAGCGGCCGAAGCGCTCTATGCGGCCTGGATCGAGCGCCTGTTCGATGCCCCGCCGGAGCAATCCCTGAGCTTCCCGTCCCTGCAGCCGGTGCTGCGGGATGCGGAGCGCAACTTCCTGCTCGATCACCTGAGCCGGGGCGAAGACACGAAACTGCCGGCGACGCCCGACTGTGCCGACCTCCCCTATTTCCTGCGCGCCTACTTCGCCTGGAAGCTGGGGCTGCCGATCGCCTACCGCGCCTGCGGCAGGGGGAGCGCCAAGAGTCCGCCGAGCTGCGGTGCGCCCACCATCGAGGAGGGTTTCACCAAGTCCCCCGCCCCCACCGCGGCCTTCGTCGCCATCAGCCACAAGCTCCAGGATACGGCGCACTCGGGAAGCGCGCGAACCGCGCTGGGCGACGACAGCACGGATTTCTATCCCGTGCCTCTTGATCGCAATGCCATCTGGCCCGGGACCCTGTTCGCCGACCCCTACGGCCACGTGCTGGTGGTGGTGCGGTGGGTACCGCAGAGCCCTGGGCGCGAGGGAATGCTCTTGGCCGTGGACGCCCAGCCGGACAACTCGGTCGCCCGCAAGCGCTTCTGGGAGGGGACCTTTCTCTTCGCCAACGACGTTCCCAGCGCGGGCGCTGGATTCAAGGCGTTCCGCCCACTCCTGGGTGGCGACCGGCCGCGCCCGGTGTCGAACGGGGAGCTGCGGGGCGGCGCGGGCTTCGCCCCCTTCTCGCCTGAGCAGGGCCGACTCGCGGCGGATGATTTCTACGCCCGCATGGGCGGGCTAATCAACCCCGCGGGATTGGAGCCGGAGGGCGCCTACGAAGCCACGCTCGCGGCCCTGGTGGAGCAGTTGGAGACCCGTTTGACCTCGGTCGACAACGGCGAGGCGTACATGCGCAAGAACCCTGGGAACATCGTTCCCATGCCGAAGGGGGTGGCCATCTTCGAGACCATCGGCCCCTGGGAGGACTATTCCACGCCCTCGCGGGACATGCGCCTGCTGATCGCCATGAAGGTGCTCGAGGGCCTGCCAGAGCGTATCCGCCGCTACCCGGAGCTTTTTGTACTCCGGGGCGAGACACCGGCGAGCGCGATGACGCGCATCGAGCGGTTACACACTCGGCGCCTCGGCGAGCGCTCCATCACCTACTCCCGCAGCGATGGCAGCCCCTGGCGCCTGAGCCTCGCCGATCTCTACGCCCGCCGCGCGGCATTCGAGGTAGCCTATAACCCCAACGACTGCGTGGAGCTGCGCTGGGGTGCGGCCA
>JAEHCY010000011.1 GCA_016880695.1 Chromatiaceae bacterium
ATTTATAGTGGCCGTAACCCACTGATTGTAATGAGGGCGGAAAATGCTAAAACAACTTTTTCTACAACCTCGTTAGGCCCCGCTATTCCAGCACTGGTGAGCGACACATGGCCTTCGGCACCATTCGTTGTTCTCGCTCTGACTCCGAGCGCGGCAGCGCCTCGGAGTGGACGGTTGCTGAAGCCGGTCTTCAGTCAGTTAGTCAAAGCCCGCCGCCAGGGCAGGGAAGCTCACCTGAGGGCGTTCACCACTCGCTGTGGGCGGTGGTCATCCGGCCGTCCAAGCGCCACGGAGCGGCCGCCGAGCGAGGCCTAACCCCTCGCTCAACACAGGCGCGCTTGGGGGGAAGGCGGCGAGGACTGACAGGCCACCCGGCTCAGAGTCCGAGCAGCAGCAGGTCCCGTCCGGGGTCGGGTTGCTGGGGCGCGGCGGAGGCAAGGTCTTCGCGCAGGTGCTGGTAGGCATCATGGAAACCGGCGCGGGTGGCGGGGATGGCGAACAGCCCAAGGGGCGTGAGCTTGGTCTGCTCGCTTACGCTGCCGATCCACAGATGCCGATTCTGTTCCCCCAGGCGATAGCCGCTATCCCACAACCGCAGCACCGCGCGTCCATCTTGCGGCAGGTCTTTGACCCAGGCGAAGGGGCTGTGATGCCCATCGTGGACCTGCGGGAGCAGGGGCAGCTCTTGCAGCGGAAGCTCAGGGGAGAGGAGCTTCAGGCTATTCCCCCAGTCCAGCATCGGGGCGGGTTTCCATCCGGCGCGGGTGAGGATCTGGGCGAGGGCTTGGGGATCTCCGGCAAACTGGAGGTTGAAGGGGTGGTTCTTCTGCTGGCGCAGATCATCGCGCCAGGCGGGCAGGTCCCGCCAGAGCTTGCCCCGCCAGTCCTCGGCGGTGGCGTGGCGAACGGGTTGCTCGAGACGGTGGGCGCTCACCTCCTGCTCCTGAAAGCGGTGGGTTTGCAGTGCGTAGGCCGAACCGATCACGGTCAGTGCCATCAGCGTCAGGCCCCGCCAATGGCTCTCAAGGTCGGTGTGTCGGCGGTAGGCGATACCGAGGGCCGCCACCCAGGCCAGGCCGAGGGTGATGCTGCCCAGTACCACCGTGAGCCAGTGTGCCCCGAGATAGAGCTGGGCCAGCCCCACCAGGCTGATGAGGACCCCGGCGATGCCGTAGGGAAGCCAGTGCCAGGGCGCGGGCATGCCCCGGGCGGTGACGACTGACAGGAAGCCGTAGGCGACACTCGCTCGCAGGACGTGGCTGCTGGGAAAGGCCCAGGGAGAGGAGGTGTGGTGGCTGCTATCGGCTCCTGGACCCTGGAAAGGGTAGCCGAGGACCAGGGGGGCACCGAATCCGAACCCCAGTGCCGCGATCCAGTACAGGGCCGTGCGCCGATGGCCGCGAGCCCAGAGATACAGCGCGAGCAGGACCCCAGCCGCGAGGAGGACAAACCCATCGCCGAGGCGATTGAGCGCCACCATAAGGTGATCACCCAAAGGGGTCCGCAGGCTTTGGAGCGCTTCGAGGACGCCGCGGTTGATCCCAGGCAAACCGTCACCGGTCAGGATCACACTCGCCAAGGCCACCGACCCGGCGGTCATCAGCAGCAGGAGCGTGGCCAGGATGGCGAGCCCGCGGGCATCGGGGTGATTGGGATCGGCCAGGGCGGCGGCGATCTCACCCATCTTGGGATGCAGCTCGCTCCAACGCAGCAGGGATTGGAGCCAGGAGTTGGCATGGGGGCTCAGGAGCAAGAAGATCTGCTGCACCAACCAGATCACGAACCAGACTAGGGCCAGGGTGGCGCCCAGCACGATCACCAGATGGAACGCCACCTCGGCGGCAAGCTCGAGGGAGGCGCCGAACACCATACCGGGTATCAAATAAGCCGGCGCCCAGGCCAGGGCGGAGAGGATGTTGGCCACCAGGAACCGGCTCGGCGGCATGGCCAGCATTCCGGCCACCAGGGGGATCACCGCCCGAACGGGTCCGACGAAGCGCCCGAAGGCAACGCTCTTGCCGCCGTACTTTTCGAAGAAGGCAACCCCGGATTTGAGGCTGTCGGGGTAGCGGTTGAAGGGCCAGACCTCGGTGAGGCGCTGGCGGAAATGGTAGCCGAGCCAGAAGCTGGCCCCATCACCGGCAACCGCGCCGGCCACCGCCCAGCCGAACACGGGCCAGAAGGCGAGGGCGTCCGCTGCGATCAGGGCGCCCACGCCAAACATCACCACCACGCCGGGCACGAGTAGGCCCACCACCGCCATGGATTCGGCAAAGGCCACCACGAACACCATGAGATAGGCCCAGCCAGGATTGGCGGTGACCCAGTCGAGGAGTTGCTGGAATAGCTCCGCCATGGGCTTAGGGAGCCTCCGTCGAGGGTCCGAGCTGGCGCCGGCTACGGCCGGCGGGCGATCTCCGCGTAAGCCTGGGTCGCGGCGGAGAGGGTGGCGGCGAGCACATCCTCACGGTGGGCCGCCGAGACGAAACCGGCCTCGAACGCCGAGGGGGCCAGGTAGACGCCGTGACGCAGCATGGCGTGGAAGAAGGCCTTGAAGCGGTCCAGATCGCAGGCGGTGGCCTGGGCGAAGGTCTCCACCCGCTCTTCATCGGTGAAAAAGAGACCAAACATGCCGCCCACCTGGTTGCAGGTGAGCGCTACACCGGCGGCGTGGGCAAGGTCCCTGAGTCCATTGGTGAGAATGCGCGTCTTGGCGTCGAGCACCTCGTAGAACCCCGGTGCGGCGATGAGCTCAAGGGTCTTGAGGCCCGCCGCCATGGCCACCGGATTGCCCGAGAGGGTGCCGGCCTGGTAGATGGGGCCGCTGGGGGCGATGCGCTCCATGATTTCCCGCCGGCCGCCGAAGGCGCCCACGGGCATGCCGCCGCCGATCACCTTGCCCAGGGTGGTCAGGTCCGGTCGCACGCCATAGCGCGCCTGGGCCCCGCCGAGGGCGACGCGAAACCCGGTCATCACCTCGTCGAAGATGAGGAGGGTGCCGCAACGGTCGCAGAGCTCGCGCAGGCCCTCGAGGAAGCCGGGCCGGGGGGGTATGCAGTTCATGTTCCCGGCCACTGGCTCGACGATGATACAGGCGATCTCCTCCCCAATTCGGGCGAAGGTGTCGCGGACCTGATCGAGATCGTTGTAGCTCAGGGTGATGGTGAGCTCGGCGAGGACCGCGGGGACGCCGGGGGAGCTTGGCTCCCCGAGGGTGAGGGCGCCGGAGCCCGCCTTCACCAGCAGTGAATCCGAGTGTCCGTGGTAGCAGCCCTCGAATTTCAGGATCCGGTCGCGTCCGGTGAAGCCGCGGGCGAGGCGAATGGCGCTCATGGTGGCCTCGGTGCCGGAGGAGACCATGCGCACCCGCTCCATCGAAGGCACCAGCTCGGCGATCCGCGCCGCCATCTGGGTCTCCAGCTCGGTGGGGGCGCCGAAACTGAGGCCGTCGACGAGGGTTCGTTGCACCGCCGCGATCACCTGCGGGTGGGCGTGGCCGAGGATCATCGGGCCCCAGGACCCTACGTAGTCGACATAGCGGTTTCCGTCCACATCGAACAGATAGGGGCCCTCGCCGCGGCTGATGAACAGGGGATCGCCGCCCACGCCGCGGAAGGCGCGCACGGGTGAGTTGACCCCGCCAGGGATGAAGCGCTGGGCCTGTACGAAGAGGTCATGGGATCGGGACATCGCGGGCACCTAATCAGGAAACAGACGGCTGAGCCTGCGGCAGGCAGCGGTGATATCGGTCTGGCCGAAGACCCCCTCGATCACCGCCAAGAAGTCAGCCCCCGCCGCCACCAGGCTCGGGCCATTCTCGGGGGTAATACCGCCGATGGCAACCAGGGGCAGGCCGAAGCCCTTTCCCGCGCGCAGGAGCGAGGGGTCGGCTTGAACCGCCAGAGGTTTGTTCCGGGAGGGGAAGAAGCGGCCGAAGGCCAGGTAATCGGCCCCTTCCTGGGCCGCCCAGGCGGCGCGCCGCAAGTCGTTATAGCAGGAGACGCCGATGATGGCTTCGGGTCCGAGGATCGCGCGGGCGGCGGCGGGGCTCGGGTCGTCTCGGCCCAGGTGCACACCGTCGGCGCCAAGCTCCGCGGCCAGGTGCAGGTCGTCGTTGACGATCAGGGGCACGCCCGCCGTACGACAGAGCCGAAGCAGGGCGTTGGCCTCGAGCCGGCGCCGGCCCGGGTCCGTGCTCTTGTCGCGGTACTGCACCAGCGAGGCACCGCCGGCGAGGGCGCAAGCGACCGCCTCCGCCAGCTCGAGTCCGGCCGGCGGCTTGCTGGGGGTGATGACGTAGACACCGCGCGGGGTGCGGTGGTTGTGGTTAGGGATCATGGGTTGGTCTTACTCGCTCGATTGGGTGTCCATTGGCAGCGCCCGGTCTGGAACGCCTGCTGCAGGGTGCTCCAGGTGTAACGCTGGGCCCGCTCCGCGGCTTCTGGAACACCAAGACCCTGGGCGATGAGCCCCGCGAGGTGGCTCGCGAGGGTGCAGCCCGAACCGTGATAGCTGTGGGGCAGTCGTGGCCATCGCCAGTGTCTAGAGGTCCCATCGGCACCTTGGAGGCGATTGATAACCTGGTCGGTCGGCGCATGGGTGCCGGTGACCAACGCCCAAGCACAACCCTGTTCGATGAGCCCCAGCGCGCAATCGGACGGGTCGGACAAGCCGGTAACGGCCTGTGCTTCGGGGAGGTTCGGGGTGATCAGGGTGCAGCGGGCGAGGAGGTGCCGGCGCAGGGCCGCGAGCAGTTCGGCGCCGGCGAGCGAGTCTCCGGCCCCGGACGCGAGAACCGGATCGAGCACCACCGGCAGTCTCGGGAGATCCCCCAGAAGATCGGCCAATGCGTGGGCCGATTCGGCGTCGCCGAGGAGCCCGATCTTGCAGGCAGCCACCGGGGAATCGGCAAGTAACAGGCGGCACTGCTCGATGATCTGGGCAGTGGGTTGGGGAATGACCGCCCGGACGCCGCAGGTGTCTTGGGTGGTGAGACAGGACACCACCGTGCAGGGCCATGCCCCGGCGGCGCGTACTGCCTCGATATCCGCCTGGAGACCCGCGCCGCCGCTGGGATCGTGACCGCCGATACAGAGAACTACAGGGGGGGCCGCGGACATCGTCAATCCTGATTCCCGCCGAGGCTCAGCCGGCAATCGGCGCCTGGCGGTGGGTCGACGCTGGGAGACGGTGAAGATATCCCGCGCTCCCTTGGGGCCTGGCGCCCGGCCGCCGGGCACCCCCGCCCTCCGGGGGGGCGGCCGAACGAAGGTGACTCGGCTCATCGCTGGTACCCGTCGTCGGGGCAACAAGGGTTCGCCGGTGCCGGGTCCGTTGGGGCTGCGGGTGGTTCACTGCAGGCGGTTCGCTGTGCTACCGAATCGCGGTTTATCGACGGAGGTTAGGATAGGTTAACCCAGGCGGCGAGTACGTGCCTTGGGTTGTTTTTCTGGCTGTTCATGGCAAAATGCCGGGCCCCGTCCAATTGTCCCATGCCCGCCAGGTGCGGTAGGCCGAGCAGGAATTCCCCGATGGCATACAAGCGTTACATGTGCGTGATCTGCGGGTTGATCTATGACGAGGAGTTGGGCCTTCCCACGGAGGGAATCCCGCCCGGCACCCGCTGGGAGGACGTGCCGCTCAACTGGAAGTGTCCCGAGTGCGGCGCGGGAAAGGAAGACTTCGAGATGATTGAGATCTGAAGGCGTATGACGAACCTCAATGTGCAGCGGGTAACCGAACCCGCCACGGAATCTCGGCTACACTTAAAGCTGTCCACCGCACAGCCCGAGAGGTCCATGAGTCCCGAGTCCTTTGAGATGGTCTCCTTGGCCCGCCAGTACTGCGAACTGATCGAGGCGTCGAGCCAAGACCATCCAGGGTGGCTGCCGGGCGTTTCCAACCTGCTGCCGCGGATACACGCCGCGGTCAGGGCGATGGAAGGGTCCATCGAGCGGCTCGATGGCCATTTGATCCCGGACCTGGATGCTCGTTTCGAGCTATTTACCCACCTGAGGGAGTTGCTCGGGGAGAACGATGGCTACTGGCTCGAGTATGACCGAGCCGAGGACGATCAGCCCACGATGACCGGCAGCCTCGCCGACGATCTCACCGATATCTACTGTGAGCTCAAGCATGGGCTGAGATGCCTTGAGGGGGAGCCCTACCGGGCACTAGCGGGATGGTGCCAAGGATTTCGGTGCCACTGGGGGCAGCACCTGGTGGATGCGGAGCGCCATCTCTATGCCCTGGAGTACCGCGGCTGTCTGGATAGACGCGTCCCAAACCCCTAGGAGGCGGTTGGCTCTGGATGCTGCAGTCCCAGTGGTGGTAGCATCCGTCGCCATTAACCTGATTGACATGATCGCGAGGTTTTATCGATGTACACAGCGCTAACCGAAGAGGACATCAGCCTTACCCGACCGGCCCAGACGAAGATGTCTGAGTTGTTCGAGCAGGTCGACGAGGCGGTGCAGGGGGTGCGGGTCTACGCCACACCGGGCGGCTGTAGCGGAGTCAGTTTCGGCATGACCTTTACGGACTACATCGATGCCGACGACGGGGTGCTCGAATGCGGTGGGTTCAAGGTGGTCGTGGACGACGGCACGATGCAGTACCTGCGTGGCGTGGAGATCGACTTTGCAGACTCCGGTGACGGTCGCGCCAGCTTCGTCTTCAACAATCTGACCCCCATGGGCGGCGGCTGCGGCTCCTGCGGGTCCGGAAGCTCCGGAGGGGGGGGCTGCGGATAGTGCGGCTTACAGCTTTTCGGTAACGGGAAACCCGCTTCGGCGGGTTTCTTGCATCTGGGACCCCCGGTGCTCGGTGGTCCAATGCGTTGCCTGAAGGCAGCGGCCTGCATCGAGGATGGGTGAGGGGGGCACATCTTGCCCTTGCTGCTTTCTTGCCTTTTGGCTGCTTCGACTTATGATAAAACACTCATTTTACATGGCCACGGGCAAGCGATATGGTCAAGGTCGGCATCGTAGGGGGTACGGGGTATACCGGTGCTGAGTTGTTGCGGCTGCTGGCGAAGCATCCCCAGGCCCAAATAGGGGCCATCTCCTCGCGCACGGAGGCGGGCCGAGCAGTGGCGGAGCTGTTTCCGAATCTTCGGGGTTATCTGGACCTGGAGTTTAGCGAGCCGGATGCCGCCCCCTTCGGTGACTGTGACCTGGTGTTCTTTGCCACACCCAACGGGACCGCCATGCGCATGGCGCCGGCGCTTCTCGATGCGGGTGTGCGGGTCATCGATTTGGCGGCAGACTTTCGTCTGAAAAATGTCGAGGCTTGGGAGCACTGGTACGGCATGCCCCATGCCTGTGGGGACCTGGTTGCGGAGGCGGTTTACGGTTTACCCGAGCTCCACCGAGAAGCGATCAAGGGTGCCCGCCTCGTGGCCAATCCGGGATGCTACCCCACGGCTGTGACGCTCGGTTTCCTGCCCCTGTTAGAGGCGGGCGGCGTCGATCTCGGGTATCTGATCGCCGATGCAAAATCCGGCCTCAGTGGTGCGGGGCGTAAAGCCGCGGTGGGCAGCCTGATGGCGGAGGTGGGGGAGAGCTTCAAGGCCTATGCGGTCACCGGGCACCGTCATCATCCCGAGATCCGGCAGACCCTGTCCACCATCGCCGCTGCCGAGGTCGGTCTGTCCTTCGTACCCCATCTTGTGCCCATGATCCGGGGCATCGAGGCGACCCTCTATGCGCGCCTCTTGGGGTCGCCTGTGGATCTGCAGCTTCTCTATCAACGGCGTTTTGCCGCGGAACCGTTCGTGGATGTACTGCCGGCGGGGTCCCATCCGGAAACCCGCTCGGTCCGTGGCGGCAACCTCTGCCGTATCGCCGTTGCCCAGCCCCTCGGGGGTGGAGTGGTGGTGATCCAATCGGTCATCGACAATCTGGTGAAAGGTGCGGCGGGACAGGCGGTCCAGAATATGAACCTCATGTTCGGTCTGGACGAGGCGATGGGTCTCGACCTCATCGGGCTGGCGCCCTAGACGAGGGTGTCGGTGGAAGGCCCCCCGCAGGCTTGCGGCGGGCCCGCATGAAGGCGTTACCGATGCGTTTTCGTGACCTCTCGGTGGTAGAAAGCGAGCTTAGGCCGCGATCGTTTCGCACGGGAACGCCTGATCGTCGAAGTTAAACCAAAGTCGGCAGATACTGCCCGTCCGCCATCGGTCGGTTCGACTGGCGGATTCGAGGTGCCGTAACCCCGGATTTGCAGTGGGATAGGACCCATCCTCGTCGGCTGGGGTTCCCCGGTAGCCCGTGGCGAATTCTTGATAAAGGCGCTAGGGAAAACCATAATACGGTGAAGTGGTTGGGCACTGCACATTTGGCGACAGACTCATGAACATACAGACATTCGAAACGGCACCTGTGATCTTTACCCCTGCCGCAGCGAGGAAGGTCGCGGATCTGATTTCCGAAGAAGGCAACCTCGACCTGATGCTGCGCGTTTACATTCAAGGCGGCGGATGCTCGGGGTTTCAGTACGGCTTCACCTTTGACGAAAGCGTCCAGGACGGGGACACTGAGGTGATCACCGACGGCGTTAAGCTGTTGGTCGACCCGATGAGCATGCAATACCTGATGGGTGCAGAGATTGACTACGCCGAGGGGTTGCAAGGGGCTCAGTTTGTGATCCGAAACCCAAATGCCACCACCAGTTGCGGTTGCGGGTCATCGTTCGCGGTCTGATTGAGCCAACGGCAACGCAGCGCGGTAAGTTGCCCGCGCGGATCGCCGGAAAACCCAGATCGAGGTGGTCCGATGCGCGCACGGTGGCGAGCGTGGGCCGTCTCCGGGTAGCGGAACCGTCCGTCCGAGCGTTTGTCGCGCAGTCGGTGAGTGCGGCTCTGTGGTCAAATCGAAGGGTCGCGCGAGGGTTGCCTGTTTCGGCGGGGCGTTGAGCATAACCCTCTGACACTGCGAGATTCCCGTTCTCCCTCGGCGGCTGTCGAGAGGGGTTTGTAGAAGCACGGGGTAGGGAAATGATTGAACCATCCGAGGCGTTTGGCCTCATCCGCAGGGGCACGGAGGAGATCCTCCTGGAGTCGGACCTGCGGAAGAAGATGAGCCGTGGGAAGCCGTTGCGGGTCAAAGCCGGCTTCGATCCCACAGCGCCCGATCTGCACCTAGGGCACACGGTCCTGATCAACAAACTGCGGCAGTTCCAGGAACTTGGTGATGAGGTGCTGTTCTTGATCGGAGACTTCACCGGGATGATCGGTGATCCGACCGGGAAGAGCACGACGCGCCCGCCCTTGACCCGGGACGAAGTGCTGGACAATGCGAAGACCTACGAGGAGCAGATCTTCAAGATCCTCGATCCGGAAAAGACCCTGGTTGTTTTCAACTCGAGCTGGATGGGTGAGATGGGTGCGGCAGAGCTCATTCAGCTCGCGGCACGGCATACGGTGGCCCGTATGCTCGAGCGGGAGGATTTCAGCAAGCGCTACAAGAATGGTCAGCCAATCGCCATTCACGAGTTCTTGTACCCCCTGGTACAGGGGTACGACTCGGTGGCCCTCAGGGCAGACGTTGAGCTCGGCGGAACGGACCAGAAGTTCAATCTGTTGGTGGGGCGACAGCTCCAGGAGAGCTACGGTCAAGAGCCCCAGGTGGTCATCACGCTGCCGATTCTCGAGGGCCTCGACGGCGTGCAAAAGATGTCGAAGTCGCTGGGCAACTACATTGGCATCACTGATCCTCCAGAGGAGATGTTCGGTAAACTGATGTCCGTATCCGATGACCTGATGTGGCGGTACTTCGAGCTCCTGAGCTTTCGGTCGCTCTCCGACATCGAGGGTTGGCGGCGGGAGGTCGCGGCGGGCGCGAACCCACGCGATGTCAAGTATCGCCTTGCGGAAGAGATGGTCGAGCGCTTCCACGGTCGGCGGGATGCCGAGCGAGCGAAGGAAGGGTTCATCGCCCGATTTCGGCAGGGTGCCCTGCCCGAGGACATTCGGAGTGTGCGGCTCGTGGCATCGGAAGGGGGGCTTCCCCTGGCAAGCCTGTTGAAAGCGGCCGGTTTGGTGGCGAGCACTTCGGAAGGTTTGCGGATGATCGAGCAGGGGGCGGTGCGGGTCGATGGGGAGCGGGTGGAGGATCGTGGGCACCAGTGCGCTCTGGGGACGACCCACGTCTACCAGGTTGGGAAGCGACGGTTCGCCAAGGTGGCGGTCCAGGTGGGGTAGGTAGGGGGCGACGGGTTCCCCGGCCCTTTTTCGGGGTGGCCCATGCCGTCGGCTGGATTTGGTGAGCGCTTGACGTTGTCGGCGAAGCGTCCATAATCCTTCTCAGGATCCGGCCTCAGGCCGTGGGTTCGCGCAGGTCAAGCAGAGATCCGTCGCCGCCCCTTGACACTCCAGTAGGTGTCGTTAGAATAGGCGGTCTTCCCTGAGCGAAGGGGGGCGAGTTCTTTAACAATCAGGTTCAGGTAATTTGTGTGGGTGCTCCGTCGATTGGGCAGTGATGGCTCAAGAGATATCGGCGAGCACTTTCAGAGATTCCATTTGAGAGTGTAAGTCGAGCC
>JAEHCY010000641.1 GCA_016880695.1 Chromatiaceae bacterium
AGCAGTCACAATCACATCAGCATTGATCTCCTGCGCGCGCGCAACCACAATGGCGGACCAGTCCCCGGGCCAACCCAGGGTCGAAAGCGGTTGGGCGAGTTCTCTGGGTGCCTACTCGCGGGCCAAGGGTTAGATTGATTTATCAGAAAAATATGATATAAAGATTTTTTATTTGTTCATGCAAGAAACCGTACGCGTATCCCGCGGGAGAGCTAGCAATGGCGGACCGGAGGCTCCAAGTTTTTCACAACGTCGCCCGACTGCTGAGCTTCACCAAGGCAGCCGAGACGCTTCACATGACCCAACCGGCGGTGACGTTTCAGGTGCGACAACTCGAAGAGCATTTCAACACACGGCTGTTCGACCGCACACACAATCGTATCAGCCTCACGGAGGCCGGTCGGGTGGTCTACGAGTACGCCAACCAAATCTTCGATCTGTACGCGGATATGGAAAATGCGGTCCGCGAGATGACCGGGGAGATCAGTGGGGCTCTGACCATCGGCGCAAGCACCACCATCGCTGAGTATATGCTCCCGACCCTGTTGGGAGACTTTAAAGAGAAATATCCCGATGTCAGCATTCACCTCAAGGTGTCGAACACCGAAGGGGTGGTTTCGATGGTGGAGAACAACACCATCGATCTCGGGGTGGTGGAGGCGCCGGTCAGCAACAAGAACCTGGTGGTCGAGAACTGCAAAGACGACCATCTGGTGGCGATCGTCCCACCTACCCACCCCCTGGCGGGGGAACGCTGCATCCATGTGAAGCAGTTGCTTAGGTATCCCTTTATCTGCCGGGAGGAGGGCTCTGGCACCCGGGAGGTCATCGCGGATTACCTTGACCATCTGCCGGGTTGTAGCGAAAACTTGAGAATCGCGATGGAGCTCGGCAGTCCCGAGTCCGTCAAGGGCGCGGTAGAGGCGGGAATGGGGGTCTCGGTGGTCTCGCGGGCGACGATCCAGAAAGAGCTCCGGCTTGGATCCTTGGTGGCGGTGAATCTCGACCCGCCGCTGCGACGACCCTTCTCCTTCGTGCATCAGAAGCAGAAATTCCGCCTGCGGGTCATGGAGGAGCTGTTGGAGTTCGCCCGCAGTTACTGTAGGAACCACCGACAGCGCGAGGGGGAGTGAATCTTGTATCCGTTGCCGACCAAGCGGCTTTCGGAGGCGGAACGGAAACTGCTGGCCCTCTTCGCCCGGTTGGGGGCGGACGATCAACGCACGCTTTGCGTCTTCGCCGAGTTTCTCGCCAGCCGTGGCGCCGAGGCGAGCGCGGAGCCTCAGCCCCTCCCGGAGCCGGCCGAAATCCCAAGGCCCGCCAGCGAAACGGTGATTGGCGCGGTTCGGCGGCTGTCACAGACCTACTACATGCTCAATCGTGGTGCGATGCTTCAGGAGACCACCGCGCTGGTAAGCGAGCACCTGCTGCAGGGCCGCCCGGCACAGGCGGTGATCGACGAGCTCGAGGCGCTGTTCAGAAACCACTTCGTTCGCGATCGGAGCCAGCACACCCCGCATTCCGGGTCCTGAGGTACCAGCGGCCCCGATGCAGATCCTGACGAACTGGTTCAAACGCTACTCCGCCGATCCGCAGGTGGTGTTCCTGACGGTGGCGTTGATCATCGGCTTTGCCGTGATTCTCACCCTCGGCAACATGCTGGCGCCGGTCCTGGCGAGTATCGTGGTGGCCTATCTGCTCGAAGGGCTAGTGGCCTACTTGCAGCGCTGGAGCTGGCCCCGATTGCCGGCGGTGCTGATTGTCTACGTCGCCTTCAGTCTATTCGTCGCGCTGGTGCTGTTCGGGATCATGCCGTTGGTGTCGCGGCAGGTCACCGAGCTGGTGCAACAGCTTCCAGCCATGATTGGGGCTGGCCAGAAGCTTCTCATGCAGTCACTGGAAAGCTACCCGGATCTGATCTCCGCCCAGCAGATACAGGATCTCATGGGCAGCCTTCGTACTGAGACCCTGGGGTACGGTCAGAGGGTTCTCACCTGGTCACTCGCTTCCGTGGTGGGAGTCATCACCCTCCTCGTGTACTTGATCCTGATGCCGCTCCTGGTGTTCTTTTTTCTTAAGGATAAGGAACTTATCCTGGGGTGGTTCACGCGTTACCTGCCCAAGCATCGGGGCATTGCGGGTAGCGTCTGGGCCGAGGTCGATCGGCAGATCTCCAATTACGTGCGCGGCAAGTTTTGGGAGATCCTCATCGTCTGGGCCGTGAACTATGCCACCTTCGCGTTGCTTCAGCTCAACTACGCCATGCTGCTCAGCCTGCTGGTGGGCTTGTCGGTGATCATCCCCTTCATCGGTGCCTCTGTGGTGACGGTCCCGGTGCTGCTGGTCGCTTGGTTCCAGTGGGGTTGGGGTCCCGATTTCGCCTACCTGGCGGTCGCCTACACGGTACTGCTGGTGTTGGACGGGAACCTGCTGGTGCCGCTGCTTTTCTCCGAGGTGGTGAATCTGCACCCCGTCGCCATCATCGTGGCGGTCTTGGTGTTCGGTGGCCTGTGGGGCTTCTGGGGGGTGTTCTTTGCCATTCCACTGGCAACGCTGGTACAAGCGGTGATGACCGCCTGGCCAAGGGACGGCACCAACCTTGCCGAGCGGCCAAGCGGTTAGACCGCGGGGCCGCAGCGATGGCGGAGCCGATCCGTTCCGGTTTGTACCCGTATCGATGCCGAGTGGCAGATAGGCTGGACACCCTCCGAGGGACGCCGTGAGCAGGGGAGTGGCACCGATGGCGTCCCACGCGTTCTGCGAGTACATCCTCCAGGCCAGCCCCTAGATGCACAGGATCGCGCGCGACCCGATCCCTCCCCCCTGTTCTCCCGCACCGATCACCTCCTTACTGACTGAAGTTGCGGAAGATCCGCCACGGCGGTGCCCTGATCCGAGAAGCGGTCATGGGAGCCGCTTGGTTCCTGGAAATGCCTCACTACGCTAGGCGGCTGGTGGTATCCCTTGATACCCCACGCCGGGCAAGACGGCAGGGAGCGGCCCCTTAATCCGCCCCGTTTAGGCTACCCAGGATGAACATGCGTCTGACTAGTTCGCTTCGACGCCGTCCTCCCTGGGTGGGTTGCGCAGCGACCCTCTCGAGGGGCGCACCATACAGAAAGGGAATGCGGGTCGAGGTGGGTCCGGGGCGTCGCGGTTCCCGCCTTTTTCTGCCGAGCTCGCCCAGGGGCGTTGTATGATTGCACCAAGGGACCGCATGTTTGATGGGTGCGCCGTCGCCACCTGTAAGTTGGAGAAGGGTGGTCACTCTCGGCGCTTGTAAT
>JAEHCY010000642.1 GCA_016880695.1 Chromatiaceae bacterium
AGCGTATTGCGCCGCATGATATGCAAAGCACATCGGTGCAATACCTGCCTGCCGGCAGGCAGGCGGCTCACGCCTATTGCACGCGCATTCTGATCCCCTGCCCTGCGGTATCCCTCGCACATTTCGCGCAGGAGCCCGCGCGCATTAGGCAATCGCCGTAATGCGCCGCATAGGCTCCGATACCCCCGCTGCCGGCGCCGTTAGTCGATGGCGGGGAGTTGCTGTAGCCCCGCCTCGATCCCAGCTCGCCCCAGGTGGTGATGACCGGCCAGTCTCCAAACGGGTTTTGACCCGGACCGCCTGGTAGTAGCGGTCGTTTCTCAGACGCTACCCTAACCGGCCCACCCGCGCGGCTGGAGCCGTAGCGGTATGTTAAAGTAGCACCTATTGTTAACCGGGAGACGACGCCATGCCAGCCGTTGCCGCCAGAACCCTATCCGTGAAGCTGGACGGGGAGATGCGTGACCGTATCAAGCGGCTTGCCGAAGCTCGGCACCGAACCCCGCATTGGGTCATGCGCGAGGCCATTCGGGAGTACATCGAACGCGAGGAGAAGCGCGAGGCGTTCCGGAAAGCCACCTTTAAGGCGTGGGAGGAGTATCGGGAAACCGGCATGCATGCCACCGGGGATGAAGTCACCGCCTGGCTTGAAACCTGGGGCGAGGCACAGGAGCAGGCCGCGCCGGCATGCCACAAGTGAGGTTTGCCCCCGCGGCGTTGCGGGACCTGGAGCGGCTGCGCGACTTCTTGCGCCCGAAGAATCAGGCAGCGGCCAAGCGGGCCGCTGCCGCCATCCTCAAATCCGTGCGGGTCCTCGGGGATCAGCCGCACCTAGGCCGCGCTGTCGAGGATATGCCGGAGGGGTTTCGGGAGTGGCTGATCGAGTACGGCGACAGCGGTTATGTGGTCCGCTACCGCTACCGCCACGACGAAGGTGAGTTTGTTACCCTGCTGGCGATTCGGCACCAGAAGGAGGTCGGGTTTTAACCTTCGCCTGTCGCGGACAGGATGGCCCCGGAGCCGGAAGTCGCGGCACCGCCCAACAGGTAGCGATCACCCCTGAAAAGAGGACGCCATGTCATTCAAGGCCCAGTGGCTTCGCGAGAAGTTTCAGAAGAAGGCGCGACAGGGGTTTCGCGGCTATCCGGTCGCGACGATCGCCCACTATGGACCCGATGATCAACGGGCTACCAAGGTGGTCATCGCCATCATCAAGTCCGAGGGCGCCGAGCCCCAGCCCATGAAGAAATGGTACTCAGAGACAAGCGATCTGCGCGGAGATGCCGAGATCAACCAAGAAATCTTCCACTTCATCGCCGAACAGGCGCCCAAGTCGGTCGTGATCACCGACCGCATCATCGGCTGTCCCCACGAGGAAGGCATCGACTATCCCGAGGGGGAGGCATGCCCCCAGTGTGCGTTCTGGGCGACGCGAGATCGGTGGTCTGGGGAGGTCCTGCACTGATGCGGGGCCCGCGGCGGATGGGTGGGCGCGAGGTGGTGGGCTACTACTGCCTGGCGACCGGTGCCCTGTCTTTGGCCCAGGCACTGGGCAAAGTCCGGCGCAACAGGCCCGATCCGGTTCCGGTGATGGTGAT
>JAEHCY010000643.1 GCA_016880695.1 Chromatiaceae bacterium
AGGGCCGCGAAGCGAGCATCGCCGTGCTCACCGGCAACAACGGTTATGCCTTCCACGTCAACGGCAAGTCCGACGGCTCGGCCTTTGGCGACGCCGACACCCAAGCGATGCTCGGGCTGTTGCCGGCGCTGCTGCATCCGGGACCGAAACGCGCCTTCGTCGTCGGTCTGGGCACGGGTTCGACCGCCGGCTGGCTGGCCGATGTGCCCGGCCTGGAGCGGGTGGACGTGGCGGAGCTGGAGCCCGGCATGGAGCGCCTGGCCCGCGACTACTCCGCCCCCGTTAACCGGGGTGTCATGAGCAAGTCCAATGTCAACCTGACCGTCGGCGACACCCGCGAGGCCCTGCTGGCCGCCGGACCCCGTTACGACCTGATCGTCTCGGAGCCGTCCAATCCCTATCGGTCCGGGGTGGCCACCCTGTTCACCCAGGAGCTCTATGAAGCCGTCAAGGCCCGGCTGGCGCCGGGCGGCCTATTCGGCCAGTGGCTACAGGGTTACGAGGTCGATTCCCACGCCGTGAACCTCGTCTATGCCACCCTCGCCGCCGTCTTCCCCTACGTGGAGACCGGGATCACCGCGCCGGGCGACCTGCTGTTCATCGGCCACCTCGCCCCGCCCGCCTACTCGCTGGAGCAACTGCGCGCCCGCGTGGGGGAGCCGCCCTTCGCCGAGGCCATCAAGCGCGTCTGGTACACCCGATCGGCCGAGGGCGTGCTGGCCCGCCACCTGGCCTCCCCCGAGGTGGCGCGGCGCCTGGCCCAAGCGGACTCCGCCCCCAATACCGACGACCGCAACCGCCTCGAATACAGCTTCGCCCGCGCCCCGCCCCAGGGCAGTACCTTCGAAATGGGTCAGGTGTTGTCCACGGCGCTGGCCCTGAAGGCAGATGTCCCGGCCCATCTGGCCGCCCAGATAGACCGCACCCGCCTGCAGCACGAGCGCCTGCTGATGCTGGCGGCCGATGGCGTCCCGTTCACGACCCCGGCACGCCTGCAGGGCGACGACCGCCGCCGCGCCGAGGCGGTGGCGGCCTTCGTCGATGAGCGTTACCCAGAGGTCCTGGACGCCTGGGTGGGCGAGGCGACGAGCCCCATGGAGCAGTTGCTGCTGCTCGATTCCGCCGCCCGGGCGGGTAAAGCGGACCAGGTCCGTCCGCTGCTGAGTCCGATCCGCGAGGACTGGCCGGCCGATGCCCGCTTCGCGGCCGCCCAGACCTCCGGCCCGCCACGGCGCGCCGGAGGCCGCGGTGGAGCACCTGCGGGAGGGCTTCGCGGCCCTGCGCCAGCAAGTCTGGGCACGGCCCCAAGCGGTTGCGGCGGCGCTAGCCCTGGTGGGGCCCTTGGCGAGCGGAAGCCCCGAGCGTGCCCAGTCCTTCCTGGACGGGCTGCGCGAGCCGTTCCCGGCGGGGCTGGGGGAAGAGGGCCGACTGAAGGCGCTCCTGGCCATCGGCCAGCAGCTGCCGCTCGCTGAGGCGAGGCGGGACAATTCGCCTCCTTCCTTCTCTAGACCACTTTTTCGCGGTATTGCCCTCCTGGATAAATAAAATTAGTTTATCTAGGAAAAAACTAGCTTATTTTAGAATTTCCTCATATACTTCACTTCATCGAGGCGCGGCGAATCCATAAGAGCCTGAATCTTCGATACCAACAAGCTCACACCTCCATTCAGGAAAATTGACACATGAAAACGATTACCAAGATTGCCACCTTCGCCGCGCTGATTGGCGTTTCCGTATCCGCCTCCGCGTTCTGGGGCGGCGGCCCCTGGGGCGGTGGTCCCGGTGGCAGCCACAGCAACTGGGCGGACGACTTTTTCGGCGATGGATCCGGTGACTTCAACATGAATATGAGCGGTAGTGGCTCTGGCTCGGGTCGTGGTCACGGTTACAACAACTACGGGTACGGTTACGGGCCCTACGGTGGTGGTTATGGCGGCGGGCCCTACGGTGGTGGACCCTTCGGCGGTTACGGCGGCGGGCCCTACGCTGGTGGACCTGGCGGTGGTTACGGCGGCGCGCCCTACGCTGGTGGACCTGGCGGTGGTTATGGCGCCCCCTACGGTGGCGGCTTTGGCGCCCCTTATGGTGCTCCCGCGGCTGCGCAGGCACCCACGGCCCCCGCTACACCCACCGTCCGATAACACCCAATAATCTCTTTTCCCCGGCACAGGGAAGTGCCAGCCGCTTCGGCGGCTTTTTGCGTTAAGGGTCTCGGAAAAATGGCCGATGAGTTCCCGGTCTCAGCAAAAGGCATCTGCCGGGTTCGCTGAACCGACCTTTTCCGGGCCATGCGCCGACCCGAGCGGAAGCGGCAGCCGAAGCGGCCAGACCGCCGCGCAAGCGCCACTCGCCGGTCGGGCACCGACCGACATCAAGGGCCGACACCCTGCTCGGCGACGCCCAATCTGGCTGTGGTATCCGGTCCGATCGTAGCGTGTAATCGGCGCGAGCCGTATTGCACCGAAAGGCTTTCACATGCGGTGCAATACGCTGCGCTATTGCGCGAGCTCAAGTGCCGTTGCTACTTAATGCCGCAGGGAAGACGTTTGCCCTGAAGCACCCGCAGGCCTGTTCGCCGCCACCGCTACGCACGATCTCGCGAACCTGAATCCCTTTGAAGGAGCCTCGTCGTCCGAAGCCAGGGGTGGGGTGCCCGGACGACGAGGTTGCATCGACCTCCCGCCAGTGCACTTTGGCGAGAGGTCATCCACCTTACTTCACCGAATAGGTGTACGTCAGCTTGGACTTGGTGCCCGCGTTGTCCGTCGCGTCGACCGTGAACTTCTGGTTTTTCATTGCCTTAGAAGTGTCGATCGCAGTGCCATTCACCAGGGTCCCGGTGCAGCTCAGGATACCGGACGCCGCGTCGAGACACTCATAGCTCGCAGTGACGGATTCATTGCGGTTATAGAGGACTCTATTCGACGGTGTGCTGATAGTGATGGTC
>JAEHCY010000644.1 GCA_016880695.1 Chromatiaceae bacterium
CTGCCATCCGAGCTATCGCGCCCAAAATTTTCCGGTTAGATCAGGCGGTTGTGCTTAACTCGGTGCCTTTCGGCTTGAATGGCCAAATTGACCACTTTTCAGCTAATTATGGCGTTGCTACATGCGTTCTGAGCATCTTTTCGCCGAAAATGTCGTCAGATTTTGCGTACAGCCGCGTTCCGGATGAAAGTCCGACAGGCTCCTAGGGCCGGGTATTACCTTTCAGTGTTCTGAACGGGGATGTCTTCCCCCCTATGGATTATTATCAGCGAGCCGATTGCCCCGGAGCTGACGGGGTGGGGAGTCATTGTTCTCGTCATGCAGCGCGAGCGGGTCAGCCGCTGTGGGGATCTTTGCTTTTCGCCGCAGTCTCCGAGTGGGCGCTTGGGCCCGAAGCAGTGGGTCGGAGCGGTTTTGCGGTGGGGGCGAGTCCAGTGAAGCGGCGCCCTAGTCGCCGAACACCTGCTCGGAGTATGACGAGCCGACCCGGGTCTTTGGTTCTCCCATAGCGCAGGGGCAGATAGGCGTCGATTACTGATTCGATCGCCGGTGCCAGGTCGGGTCGCAGGCGACTCGCCCGGCGGGCGAAGTCGAGCGGACCTTCCCCGCGACCCCGCGCTACGCCTTGGCGGGCGAGGATCCGGCAGAAACGGGTGAACAGCCGTTGCGCCGGATCGGTCTCCCGTTCGGTGCGCCACTGAAACAGCCCGCTGAGCAGGGCCAAGAACAGGGCGCTGCCGGTCACGGCCGCCACGATCAGGCCGTAGTGTTGGATGAAGCCAAGCCCTAGGCTGCGCAGAAGGGCCCCCTGTCGCTCCGTGGAATAGGCCAGCACCCAGGCATGCCAGGCGGCATTCACCGAATCGGCGAGCTGGGACAGGCTGCGCAGAATGCGCTGGCCGGCACCGGTCGCCTCACCCAGGCGAAAACGCACCGGCGCCTCGCGTGTGAGCCAGGCCGGTGCGGCTCCCCGCTCAATGCGTTCCGGCGGGATCACGGCGGTGGGATCGACCCGTGTCCAGCCCGATCTGTCCAACCAGACCTCTACCCAGGCGTGCGCATCGGATTGGCGGACCGAGAAATAGTCGCCGAGGGGGTTTCGCTCGCCGCCGAGGTAACCCAGGACAACCCGGGCAGGAACCCCGGCCAGGCGCATGAGGAGCGCGAAGCTGCTTGCGAAGTGCTCGCAATAACCGCGGCGGGTCTCGAACAGGAACTGGTCGATGGCCTGAGGACCGAGCGGCGGTGGTTCCAGGGAGTAATAGAACGGCTGGTTGCGGAAGAACCCGAGCGCGCCCTGCACGATGGTGGCGGGGCCGGCGTCCGGTTGCGAGAAGGAGGCGGCCAGAGCGCGCAGGCGCGGTGTCGCCGAGGGTGGTGTCTGCAGGGCTGACCGTCGCTCCGACGGGGTTGGTGCCCCGGTGGTGTAGCGGGTAGCGGAGCTGAGGCGGTAGCGCCGTCGCTCGGTCAGGGGTGTGGCGACCAGCACCTGATAATCGCTGGTCAGCGTCGCGCCCTCCGGCACCTCGACCGGAAGGTCTAGCGCGAACAACCAGCGCTGGTCGGTGGGCTCGAGGGTGACCTCGTAGCGCGCCACGCCAACCGCCTCCACTAGCGGGGCAGGTGATGGGTTACGCTCGGACTCCGCCCGTTTTTCCCACCGGCGGCCGTCGGTTTGCCACAGCACGGGGCCACGCCAGTAGAGGTCCCTGGGATCGGGCGCCGATCCATCAAATCGGACCCGGAATGCGACCTCGTCGGAGGGTATCAAGCGAGAAACCGACCCCAGCTCGAGCCAGTCCGACATGCCGGTGGTGGCGGCGCGTTGGCGGAGGTCGAGTTGCCAAAGGGGCGCATCAAGGCGTGGAAAGAGCACGAACAGGATCAGCCCGAGCGGCGCGGCCTGTACCGTCAGCACCAGCGCAAGGCGCAGCGATTGGCGCGATTGTCGGCCTGTGCCGCCCCGACTGAGCTCAATGGTAAGGGCTACCGCGCCAATCAGAACGGCGGCCAGATACACGGCCGTGGACAGCGACTGATCGAACAGAAAATCCGTGACGATGATGAACATGACCAGGATGAAGCCAACGCGCAGGTCCCGATCCCTTCGGACCTCAAGGGGCTTCAAGGCCGACATGGTCAGGAGCAGCGCCACGCCCGCGTGTCCGAACAGGGTGAGGTAGGCGGCGAACACGTTCGCGATGCCGCTCAAGGTGAGTGCGACGAGCAGCCAGCGCTTCGGGGCGAGACCGGGCCAAACCAGCGCGCCTGCCCCGAGCCCCAGGGCGAAGACGGCGAAGAGGGATACGGCCCGTTCCATCTCCGGCAGGAGCGGCAGAGCCGCCAAGGCGACCAGTGCGCTGAGGGTGGCGCGCAGTCCGCGCGAAGGCGGTCGGTCGGCTTCAGGCGGTGACATCTGGGATGCAGAGTGCCAGCGCACTCAGGCAGCGGTGACGGTGCTCTGCGCCCGAGTTGGGCTCCAGGGTTCGTCCGGGCAGCCGAAGACCATAGCGTACCCCGCGAGAATCCGCCTCGATGATCTGGCGGCACATCAGGCTCAGGCGAAGCTCGGGGTCCGCCGCGGCGAGGCGGTCCCATCCGATCCACAGCGCCTCGGCGTGCTCGCCGCCGAACTGCTTGACGAAAAGCCCGCCCCCTCGCGCCATGGCCTTCCAGTGGAGTCGACTCAGTGCGTCTCCGGGACGGTAGGCGCGCAGGCCGAGGAAATCGTCCACCCCGAGTCCCGAGCTGCCGCTGCCGGTGGGCTCCGCGCCGCTCGCCTCCCTCACTGCCTCGGGTGCGGCCGCTGCGGGGCTTGGGTAGACCAGGACCCGGGCAGGACTTTCGAGGTAGGACCAGGCACGGAATAGGGCCATGGGGTAGCGGGTCTCGACCCGGATGCGCCCGAGCCTGTGGTGGCCCCGCCTGCGGGTCGGGACCAACAGGTCAAGGTTCTTCGGGGTGCCCGCCCCGACCTCGAAGGGAATCCGTCGTTCGCCCGCCACCAGCGCCAAACCGGGGCGCTCACGACCCCGGGGGTCGGCGATCTGGACCGGGAAGCTCGCCGGCTCACCGGCGAATACCGCGCGTCCCTCGCTAATGCGCAGGCGCAGACCGAGGAGATTGCGCCAGGTGTGCAGCATCGCGATCAGGCCGAGGGCCGATAGCAGGAAGGTGAACAGAAGCCCCAGGTTGTTCAGGTAGTTAAGCGAACCGAGGAACAGGAGAAAAAGGCCACCGCCGAAGATGCCACCGAAGGCGGTGGGCAGGATGTAGATCTGGCGTCGGCCGATGACGGCGTTCCCCGCCGCATCCGACGCCGCTACTCGGGCGAGGACCCAGAGGCGTGACGGTGCTCCCAGCAGTGGTGGGGGCATCCGGCTGGAGCGGGGAGCGCCGGAGAGGGCCGCTGCGCTCACGGCGATGGGTCAGCGTGGTGCGGCAACCGAACCGAGCAGGTAGCTCGCTAGCCCATCGCTGCCATCCGCGAAGCCCTCGTCGGTGAGGCTCAGGCGGTGGGGCAGGCAGGCGGGCACCAGGGCCTGAACATCCTCCGGGATGACGAAGTCGCGACCCCAGAGCAGGGCCCAGGCCCGGGCGCTTCGCAGCAGGGCAATGCCCGCGCGTGGCGACAGGCCGTGGACAAAGCGTGGCGATTGGCGGCTGAAGCTGAGGATGTCGTGGCAGTAGTCGAGCAGCGGTGCGGCGACATGAACCGACTCGACATCGCTCTGCAAGCGAAGCACATCCCCTGGGCTCAGGCCTGGCTCGAGGTGCTGGAGGAGCAGGCGGCGGTCGCTCCCTGCCAGCAGCGCCTTCTCGTCTGCCGGTTCCGGATAGCCGAGGCGGATGCGCATGAGAAACCGGTCGAGCTGCGATTCGGGCAGGGGATAGGTGCCCACGTGATGGAAGGGATTCTGGGTCGCGACCACGAAAAAGGGCTCGGGAAGCGGGTGGGCGGTCCCTTCGATGGTCACCTGGTGTTCCTCCATGGCTTCCAGCAGCGCGCTCTGGGTCTTGGGCGTGGCGCGGTTGATCTCGTCCGCTACGATGAGCTGGGCAAAGATCGGTCCGGGGTGAAACTGGAAATCCGACCGGCTGCGGTCGTAGACGCTGGCCCCGAGGATGTCCGTCGGCAACAGATCACTGGTGAACTGGATGCGGTTGAATTGAAGGCCCAGGAGGTGCGCTAGGACGTGGGCCAGGGTGGTCTTGCCCATGCCGGGCAGGTCCTCGATCAACAGGTGCCCGCGGGCCAGCAGGCAGGCGAGCGCAAGCCGGAGCGCATGATCCTTGCCGAGAATCACCCGTTGTGCCGCTTGCACAACGCGCTCCACCTCGGGATGGCGGCGCGAGTGCGGGCCCAGTTTGGGGTTGGAAGATAGCATCGGTGCGATCCGGGGCTTGGGGTATGGGGGTGTAGCCTTGCCTGAGCGGGCGGAACCTTCGCGAGCCCCGCCATTTCTACTCTATCATTCGCACGCCCTTGGCAACGACAGCGCATGCTTATGTTCGTCCGTGAAATCTATGAGGTCATCGTGGTCGGCGGCGGTCACGCCGGCACCGAAGCGGCTTTGGCGTCGGCCCGAACGGGGGCGAGGACGCTACTGCTCACCCACAACATCGAGACCATCGGGCAGATGAGCTGCAACCCGGCCATCGGCGGCATCGGTAAGGGGCATCTGGTCAAGGAGATCGATGCCCTGGGGGGGCTGATGGCGCGCGCGGCGGATCGCTCCGGTATCCAGTTCCGCATCCTTAACGCCCGCAAGGGCCCCGCGGTGCGGGCCACCCGCGCCCAGGCGGATCGCCTGCGCTACAAGGCGGCGGTGCGCCGAGCCCTGGAGCGGCAGCCCAACCTCGATCTGTTCCAGCAAGCGGTGGATGATCTGCTCCTCGAAGGCACTGAGGTGGCCGGTGTGGTGACCCAGATGGGGCTGGGGTTCCGCGCCCGGGCGGTGGTGCTGACGGTGGGCACCTTTCTCGCCGGGCGGATCCATGTGGGCCTCGCCAACTACAGCGGCGGACGGGCGGGTGATCCACCGGCGGCGACCCTGGCGCAGCGGCTGCGCGAGCTGCCGCTACGGGTGGAGCGACTGAAAACCGGGACCCCGCCGCGGATCGACGGCCGCACCATTGACTACAGCCTGCTCGACGAGCAGCCGGGCGATGTCCCAGTCCCGGTGTTCTCCTACCTCGGGCGGCCTGAGGAGCATCCGCCTCAGGTGAGCTGTCATATCACCCACACCAACGAGCGTACCCATGAGGTCATCCGCGCCGGGCTCTCGCGTTCCCCCCTCTACACCGGGGTGATCGAGGGCATCGGCCCGCGCTATTGTCCCTCCATCGAGGACAAGGTGGTCCGCTTTGCGGAGAAGGCATCGCATCAGATCTTCATCGAGCCCGAAGGGCTCGACACCCACGAGGTTTACCCCAACGGCATCTCCACCAGTCTGCCGTTCGACGTGCAATGGGACCTGGTGCGCTCGATGCGGGGATTCGCCGAGGCGCGGATCACCCGTCCGGGCTACGCCATCGAGTACGACTTCTTCGACCCCCGGGATCTCAGGCCGACACTCGAGGCCAAGCAGATCTCAGGGCTCTTCCTCGCCGGGCAGATTAACGGCACCACCGGTTACGAGGAGGCGGCGGCCCAGGGTCTCCTCGCCGGGCTGAATGCTGCCCGCCTCGTACGCGCGGAGGAAGGATGGTGGCCGCAGCGCGACGAGGCCTATCTC
>JAEHCY010000645.1 GCA_016880695.1 Chromatiaceae bacterium
AGCTGGCCAATGCCTTTCATGTGTACTATGGGACGCACCAGTTTCTGGTGCCCGACGCGGGTCTGCGCGATGCGCGCATCAAGCTCATCTTGGCGGTGCGCGGGGTGCTGCGCAACGGCCTGAACTTGCTCGGCGTCTCTGCCCCGGAGCGGATGTAGGCCATGACAAAGGATACGGTACCCCCCGAGAAGTTCGTCCCCCGCCATGCGCGACGCTGTGCCTGCGCCGTGTGGTTTGTGCTCGGCGCCATCGCCGGTGCCTTCGCGGTGGGGTTGTACTGGCTGAAGCAGCAACCTGCCGAGACCCACGCGCAAGTCCCCGCAGAGGTGCCAGCGCGGCCGCCCCAGCCCAAGTTCGAATTCTATAACCTGCTTCCGGAGATGGAGGTGGTGCTATCGGATGCAGAGGTGGCCGCGGCCACGGCCCGTCCGAGCCAGTCGCCCCCGAAGCCGGCAGCCGATCCTGCGGCCAAGCAGGCCAAGTCCGAGCCGCCGTCGAAAACCGAGCCCGCAAGCAAGGCGTCTCCCGCCGAGCCGGCCGCGGGCCAGGAGACCTATCTGTTGCAGCTCGGTTCATTCCGGCGTGCCGAAGACGCCGAACGGCTCAAGGCGCAGTTGGCCCTACAGGGTATTCAGGCGCAGATTCAGCAGGTGACGATCAATGGAAAGGAAACCTTCCATCGCGTCCGCACCGGTCCGCTGCGGGGCGCCCAGGCGCTTAACGACGCACGCGGTCGGGTCAAGAAGGGTGGGGTAGAGGGGATCGTCATCAAGGTCAAGGAGTGAGGGATTGCGAAAGGCGCTGCTGCGTGATCGGTGAGGCTCTTGATGTTGCTCGGAAGCAGCGAGGATTCCCAGGGTATTTCGGGTGCGCGCCTCTCGCGCTTCCATCCGGAGCTCGAACAGAGGTTCGTTTCCGTTTCGGTGCCAGTTGTGAGGGCCGAGGCAGGCATTCTATCCGTCAGCGTTGGGCGTCCCACAGGCTGGTCGCCTGAGAAGTACGTCATGATCTCGGTGTGGTTTATCGAGGCCGACGTTGCAGTCTTTGCCGGGGAGGACGGGCAACAAGGCCGTTATCCCCCAGGGCATGGATAAGTGCGTTGGCGAATGTTGGCTTCACCGTTACGAGAACTTCGGTTGCATCCTGGTGGCGAGCCCAACCCTGCGCTTCAGGCGCTGCCGTCCTGACGAGCCGTCGCCTGAGCGCAAACGAAAAGCGATGGGGTGACCTCTGCTCAAGCAGCCCCTGGCGATTTCCGCACAATCCACTGAGGGCGCTGGGGCTGGTGTGGCCACCGTCTTTCCCGCCCTAGCGGCGGCAAATGGGACCGAAACTGGCAATCTCCTCTGCCCGTCCCTCGTTCCAGCGGTAGATCTCCGCGGCGAGGGGATCGCAATGGCTGCAGTGGCTGCCGCAGGAGGCTGTGGCCAGGCGCTTCTCCACCTTACCCTTGCGTATCCATACCTCGAGCATGCCCCGCAGGGCCTCGGGATCGGCGCGAAAGTGCAGGGCCATCTCGGCTAGAGTGCTCTGGGGGCGGCCCTCGAGATAGTGCCGGAGGTCGGAGAGGATCATACTTGGGCCTCGGTCGCTGTGGTTGCCGGCCGCCGCTCCCCCCGTTGGGCCCAGGCGCGCAGCCCAGCCACCGCCAGGGTGAGCAGCAGCGTCAGGGTGAGAATCCAGGCGATGGAGGTGCTCGGGTGGCGCTCGAAGCTGGCCGCCTGGTAGAACAGGGTGGCGGTGGTGTAGGCGATTCCTGTTGTCCACACCGCCACGAAGGCCGCCCAAGCGCCGCTCGTCTCGCGCACGATCGCCCCCAGGGTGGCCACGCAGGGGAAGTAGAGCAGCACGAACAGTAGATACGCGAAGGCCCCCACCCGGCCATCGAAGCGGGCCTCCATGGCGCCGAAGGTGGCGCGATTGACGGCCTGCGCTTTTGCTGCCTGATCCGTATCGGAGATGTCGCCGACGTCGAGCCCGAGGGGGTCCAACAGCCGATCGCCGAGTGCGGCGAGTTTATTGGGTACCGTGGCGGCCGCGGTCTCGAGGGCGTCCCAGAGCTGGAAGCCCGCGGCCTTCTCTTCGACCACTCCCTCGCTGGCGAGACGGGCGTACAGGGAGTCCAGCGTGCCCACGATCACCTCTTTGGCGAGCACGCCGGAGAAGATCCCGAGCGTCGCCGGCCAGTTCTCCTCGCGCAGGCCGAGCGGGGCGAAGGCGGGTGTGGCGGCCCGTGCCAGGGTGCTCAGAACCGAATTCTCGCTCTTTTGGTTGCCGAAGCTACCGTCGGTGCCGATCGAGCTCAGCAGGTTGAGTGCCAGCACCATAGCGATGATTACCCGCCCCGCTTCGCTCAGGAACAGGCGCACCCGATCCCAACTGCGCAACAGCACCCCCTTGAGGGTGGGCAGGTGGTAGGGCGGGAGCTCCATCATGAAGCCGGTGCTCTCCCCGGGTAGCAGGGTGCGTTGCATGATGAGGCCGGTGAGGATGGCAACCGTGATCCCGACCAGGTAGAGGGCGAACACCACGTTCTGGCCGCTTTCGGGAAAGAAGGCGGCGGCGAACAGGGCATACACCGGCAGGCGCGCGCCGCAGGACATGAAGGGGTTCATCAGGATGGTCAACCGGCGTTCGCGCTCGTTCTCCAGGGTGCGGGTCGCCATCACCGCCGGTACGTTGCAGCCGAAGCCCACGATCAGGGGCACGAACGCCTTGCCGGGGAGACCGATGGAGCGCATGAAGCGGTCCATCACGAAGGCGGCGCGGGCCATGTAGCCGGTGTCTTCGATGATCGACAGGAACAGATAGAGGCTGGCGATGATGGGGATGAAGGTGCTGACGATGCGAATGCCGCCGCCGATCCCTTCGGCCAGCACCAGCACCAGCCACTGGGGGGCGTCGATCGCGCCGAGGGCGTGGGCGAGCCCGTCCACCAGCAGGGCCCCGGTTACGCCGTCGAAGAAGTCCACGAAGGCCCCGCCGATGTTGATGGTGAACATGAACATCAGGTACATCACAGCGAGGAAGATCGGAATGCCGAACAGGCGGCTCAGCACCGCCTTGTCGATGCGGTCGGAGAGGGTTTGGGTGAGGCGGCCCTGGTGGCGCAGGACCCGCTGGGCCAGCGCATGGGCATGGCCGAAACGGGTGTCAGCGATGTGCACATCGGCCTCTTCCCCGGCGCGATCGGCAATCCCCCGGCGCAAGGCGGCGGCGCGGGCGCCGATCTCCGGGGTCGCGAGCCGGGTGGCCGCCGGTTCCCCCTCGAGCAGCTTGAGCGCGAGCCAATGGGTGTTGGCATGGGGGGCATGGGCGGCGAGGGCCACGGAGAGCTCGGTGGCGGCCTGCTCCACCGCCTCTCCCTGGGCTAGGGCGAAGCCACCGCCCTGCTGGCCGATTCCCACGGAGAGGATGCGTGCCTTGAGTTCCGCCAGCCCTTCGTGGGTGACGGCCACCACCGGCACCACCGGACAGCCGAGCTCCTGCGCCAGGCGCTGGGTGTCGAGCAGTAGCCCGCGTTTGCGGGCCACATCCATCATATTCAGCGCTACCACCAACGGGACCCCCATCTCCAGCAACTGCACCGTCATATAGAGGTTGCGCTCGAGGTTGGAGGCATCGATCACATTGACGATGAGGTTCGCCTCACGCGAGAGCAGGTAGTCGCGGGTGATCTGTTCATCGATGGAGAGCGCGTCGAGGGAGTAGATGCCCGGGAGGTCGATCACCAGGGTCTCGCGGCCGTCGAGCTCGAAGCGACCCTCCTTGCGATCCACCGTCACCCCCGGCCAGTTTCCCGTCTTTTGGCGGATGCCGGTCAGGGCATTGAACAGCGCCGATTTACCGCAGTTGGGGTTACCGGCCAGGGCGATGGTCAGGGAGCCCCGGGGATTGAGGGTGGGGTCCAGCGGAGCGGTGGTATCGCAGCAGCCCATGGCGATTTCTCGGAGTCTAAGGTGGTGGTGGATCGGATGCGAGGCACTAACCCCCGTTTCCCGGAGGTGCCCCTAGCGGGTATGAGCCCGTCGCCTACGCACGCTGGGCCCCCGGGCTGCGCCAGGAGGATCTGGTCACGATCTTTCGGGCTCGGGAGGGGCCTGGGGCAGCGGCTCCGCCAGGAGCTTTTCCGCAATGTCCCCGCCGAGGGCGATCCGGGTGTCGCCGGATGCTAGGACCACACCGCGGCTGCGGCGGTGGAGGACATCGACCTCGGAGCCGATGCGAATACCCAGGCCGAGAAGGCGCCGGACCAGCTCGCGGCCGCCGCGAATCACCAGTATCCGGGCGCGGGTGCCGACGGGTAGCCGACCGACCGGGGTCAGCTCGACGAGATCTTCTGCAAGTTCAGCCATTGTGGTCCACTCAAATAGGAATGATTCCTATTCAAATCATACCAAGTTTTTTGCGGGTGCACAATTTTTCTCCCCGCGCCCCAGGGTGGCCCGGCAGTCGGCGACCTGCGCCGATCAGGTGGCGAGGGGTTTGCGCAGCAGGTCCACCCGGTGGGGCTTGAGCAGGTGAGCGCCGGTGGGTTGCATGTGGGCCATGAAGGCCCGGCGCACCCGCGCGTAGCGTTCTTCCTCGAGGTTGAGGGGGGTGTGGGTGACATGGAGGAAGCGGTCCGCGAATGCCCCCCAACTCGGGTAGTGCCCTGGCACCTGGAAGAAGACCTGGGCTCGCAGTTCCCATTCGCCACGCCCCACGGCGGCCTCGCGCACCGCCTTTTCGTCGTGCACCAGGCGCAGGATGTCGTTGAAGGCTCCCCAATAGACGGGCTCGGAGAAGTAGGCAAACCCGCCGGGTCTGAGCACCCGGCGGATCTCCGCGAGCGCCCGCTCCATGAGCGGAATCGGGACGTGGTGGAAGGACTTGAACAGGAAGACGAGGTCGTAG
>JAEHCY010000646.1 GCA_016880695.1 Chromatiaceae bacterium
CGGCGTTCCGTCCCTGTGGGCCGGGGGCGACGACGAGCTCCTGCCCCTGCGGGTGGGTGTCGGGGTGTGTGCCCTTTTGTTTGTCCTTTCGGGTTTGCTGTGCCTGGGCCTCGGCCCGGCGGCGCAGGCGCGCGCGGTGGGCGGGGAGGGTGTGCGTCTGTCCCCCCAGAGCCGCTCGGTGCTGACCCGCATCTCCGCGCTTTTTGCCCTCGACAGCGTGGCGGGCGGGTTCCTGGGGGCGGCCCTGATCTCCTACTTTTTCTTCCAGCGCTTCGGGGTGGACGAGACGGTGATCGGTGCCCTGTTCTTCGGGGCGCGGGTGCTCAACGCCCTCTCGCACCTGGCGGCGGCCTGGCTGGCCGGTCGCATCGGGCTGGTGAACACCATGGTCTTCACCCACATCCCCTCCTCGCTGCTCCTGGTGACCGTCGCCTTCGCCGAGGACTTCTGGCTGGCGGCGCTGCTGTTCCTGTTGCGGGAGGGGCTGGTGGAGATGGACGTACCCACCCGCCAGTCCTATGTCATGGCCGTGGTGCGTCCCGAGGAGCGAACCTTTGCCTCCGGGGTGACGCATCTGGTGCGCCTCGGCGGCTGGGCGGTGGCGCCGACCTTTGCCGGCTGGCTGATGGGGGCCCTGGCGCTGGGAACCCCGCTGGTGGTGGGGGCGGGGATGAAGATTACCTACGATCTGCTGCTCTGGCGCGCCTTCCGCCACCTCAAACCCCCCGAGGAGCGCAACCCCCAGGGGCCCGCGGGGACCTGAGCGCTGGTGACCGAGGTGATCGCCGCCGGTCCTATTCAGGTTCGACGTGTGGAGTGATGCGCCACACCGAGGGCGCCCGCGGGTCGTAGCGCCGCCCGCGCAGGCGGGCCGGACAGAGGTTCCTCCGCAGCGAGCACTTCAGCTTGTCGACCCGGAAACCGCGGCGGGGGCTCCTAACCCGTAATCGCCGGAATTCCCCCTTTCTCCCGCGGAATCAGGCCCAGACGAGCGGCGGCTCGGCCATGGCATCCACCTGCTCGCCCAGCGTGAGCAGGTGCTCCTCCCAGTAGCGGGGTGAGGCGAACCAGGGGAACGCGCGCGGAAACGCCGGGTCGCTCCAGCGGCGGGCGATCCAGGCCGCGTAATGCATCAGGCGCAGGGTGCGCAGGGGCTCGATCAGGTTGAGCTCGCGCGCATCGAAGTCCCGAAACTGGGTATAGCCTTCCAGGAGATCGGCCAGGGCGAGGGAGCGCTCGCGCCCATCCCCCGCGAGCAGCATCCAGAGATCCTGCACCGCGGGACCCATGCGCGCGTCATCGAAGTCCACCACCTGGGGCGCGTTGTCGCGCCAAAGGATGTTGCCAAGGTGAAAATCCCCGTGCAGGCGCAGAATCCCGACCGCTCCCAGGCCGTCGAAGGCGGCGCGGAGTGTCCCCAGGAGGTCCTCGACCAGCGTGCGGTAGCGCTCGACCAGGTAATCGGGGATGAAGTGGTGCGCGAGCAGAAACTCGGTGGATGCTTCCCCGAAGTGCTCAACGCTCAGGCGCGGACGCTGCAGGAACGGCCGGGCAGCGCCCAGGTTGTGCAGTCGGCCGAGGAAGCGGCCGAGCTGCTCGAGGTGGCTGGGGTGATCCAGCTCCGGGGTGCGCCCGCCTCGGCGCGGGTAGAGGGCGAAGCGGTAAGGGCCATGACGGTGCAGGGTACGGCCTGCGAGGACGAGCGGTGAAACCACCGGGATCTCCTCCTCGCTGAGTTCCAGGCTGAAGGCGTGTTCTTCGAGGATCGCCTCGTCCGACCA
>JAEHCY010000647.1 GCA_016880695.1 Chromatiaceae bacterium
GCTGGATGAGCCGGGCCACCAGGCGCGCCTGAATATCGTGGTGGGGCCTGACCTATGAGCGAAATCGCTGAGCCCGATAAGCCGGCCGCCGAGGGGCCGGAAACCGACCAACCGGCCGCGGAGACCCCGCCTCCCCGCCGATCCCTCCTGCTTCGGCTGCTGCGGGGTACGCTGTCCAGTCTGGTGGGACTTGTGGTCTTGGTGCTGGGGGTGCTGGCCTGGGTGGTCGGCACGGAGAGCGGCCTGCGCTTGGTCCAGGATCTGGCGCATCGATTTGCACCCGAGCTGATCACCATCCAGGGGGTCGAGGGGCGGCTTATCGATCGGGCTCGGCTCACCGGGACACGCCTCGACACCCCCGCGGCCAGCGTGGCGGTCGAGGAGCTCTTGCTGCATTGGGTGCCGGCCGATCTGCTCTCGGGCCGCCTCACCATCGCGGAGCTCAAGCTCGGCGGGGTGGAGATTGGCATCAGGGAGCCCGCGGAGATCCCCCCCGAGGAGCCCGACTCGGGCCCAATCGAGCTGCCGAATCTGGTGCTGCCCATTGCGCTTGAGATCCGGCAGGCGGCGGTGGAGGGGCTAAAGGTGACCGATGCCGGGCAAAAGACCCTGTTCCAGATGGATCGCCTCGAGCTTGCGGCCGGCTGGCAGGGCCAGGAGGCCGAGATCCGCAAACTGGAAGTGAGCCTGCCCGAGCCCCAGCTTTCGGCCGGGCTGAAGGCGAAGGTGGACACCGCGGGCGCCTATCCGCTGCAGGCGGAGCTCGAGTGGAAGCTGGTGCCCATCGGTGAGGCGGTGCTCGAGGGCCAGGGCCGCCTCAGCGGCGATCTCTCCGCCCTCAACCTCGAGCATCGCCTGAGCGGCGCGGCCGAGGCCGAGCTCACCGCCGAGGTTCGGGATGCTTTGGGGCAGCCCAGTTGGCGCGGGGAGCTCAAGCTGGCGAAGGTGGACTTGCCCGCCTTCGTGGCGGACCTGCCGCGCGCCGCGATCACCGCCCACCTGACCACCGAGGGAAACCTGGAGAAGGCCCATCTCGCCGGGCAGATCGGGAGCGAGCTGCCCGATCAGCCTGAGTACGGCAAGCTGAAGGCAAAGCTCGATGTCGACTGGGCGGATTCGATCCTCACCCTCAAGGATCTGCACCTGGAAGAGGGGAAGTCGAAAGGGCATCTGTCGGCCTCGGGCAAGGCCGATCTCCACGCCGGACTCGGGCCGTTCGATCTGTCCGCCCAATGGGCACACCTGTCCTGGCCGTTGCAGGGGGAGCCCCTGGTGACGAGCGAGGGGGGGGAGGCAAGCGTTTCCGGCGACCTGGAGAGGTTTCTCTACAAGCTGGATGGCCGGGTGCGCGGGGCGCAGGTTCCCGCCACGCGGGTGCGGGCGGAAGGCACCGGCAACCTTGAGGGCACCGAGATCGCCGAGCTGCGGGTGGACACCCTGGAAGGCCACCTAAAGGCCAAGGGCAAGGTCGGCTGGGCGCCCGCGCTGAGATGGAACGCGGCGCTTGATGCCGCCGACATCAATCCGGGCAGCCAGTGGCAGGAATGGAAGGGCCGACTCGGTGGACGAGTGACCAGTGAGGGATCCCTGAAGGACGGGGGCCTGCGGCTGGAGACCCTGATCGAGGCCCTGGGCGGGGAGCTGCGTGGCTACCCGGTGGAGGTCAAGGGTCGCGTGGCGATGCAGGGGAAAGAGGTGCAGATCGAGCGGTTGACGCTGCAGTCGGGTCCCAGCCGGGCAGAGGTCGAGGGTCGCGTCGGCGACAAGCTCGGGCTGCGCTTCTCGCTGGACTCTCCCGATCTTGGCACCCTCCTGCCCGAGCTCAAGGGTGCCCTATCCGTCGAGGGCTCGGCCGAGGGGCGTCGCACGGCCCCGGACGTGAGCCTGAAGCTGAAGGCGAAGGAGGTGGCCTTCGGCGAGCACCGGGTTGCCAAGGCGGACGCACTCGTCGATATGGGGTTGAGCACGGACCAGAGGCTGCGCATCGATTTCGATGCCAGCGGCATCGCGGCAGGGGGGCTGCAATGGGATAAGGCGACTGTGAAAGGGGATGGCAAGCTGGGTGCCCATCAGGTGGTCGCCGACCTGCAAGGCAAGCCACTGGCTATCCGGGTCGAGGTCAGTGGCGGGTTGGCCGGGGACAAGGGCTATAGCGGCAACCTCACGGCCCTGCAGCTTGTCACGCCGGACTATGGCGACTGGCGCCTTGGCCAGCCGGCCCCGTTCAGCGCGGCGGGGGCGAAGGTGCAGGTGGGGCCCCTGTGCCTGCGGGAAACCAAAGGGGGGTCCAACGGCTGTGCGAGCTTCCAGCAACCCTCTGCTGGTCAGTGGCGTGCCAAACTCGATTGGCCCAGTCTAGCCCTGACGCTGGCGGAGCCCCTCCTGCCGGAGGGTGCCGAAATCGACGGCAGCCTGAGCGCCAAGGCGGACATGGAGGCCGTCAAGGGCACGCTCAAGGGGACCCTTCAGGTCCAGGTCCCCAAAGGCGATGTCAAGCTGGCGCTTGGGGATGCGGTCAATCATCTCGACTTTTCCGGTGGCGAGCTCCGAGCCATGGCGAATGCCAGCGGGGTGAAGGCGGATGTCAATTTGCCCCTGCTCGGCCTGGGTGGTCTGGAGGGGTCGCTGGCGCTGGATGGCTGGCGCCTCGAGGCACCGGCGCGCCCCAGCCAGCCCCTGCGCGGGCGTCTGCAGGCGCGCATCGATGATCTCGGGCCGTTCGCGGCGATGGCGCCCGATGTGAGCAAGCTCAAGGGGCGGATCGATGCCGACCTCAAGCTCCAGGGGACTTTGCAGCAACCGGGGATCGAGGGTTACGCCAAGCTCGAGGGGGGCGAGGCCGATATCCCGTTGGCGGGTTTGGAACTCCGGGGCATCAACCTCACGGCGAGAAGCCAGGGTAGCAGCCGTCTGGAATACGACGGCGGGCTCACCTCCGGCTCGGGGACACTCAAGGTCTCGGGGCAGAGTCAACTGGCGGGCAAGCAGGGATGGCGGACAGAGCTTGGGATCAAGGGCGATCGGCTGACCGCCGCCAATACCTCGGAGTATTTCGCCCTGGTCTCGCCGGATCTGAAGCTGGAGGTTGCCGATCGGCTGATCCGCCTGGGTGGCGAGGTGTCGGTACCCGAGGCCCGCATCATGCCAAGAGCGGTGCCCGAGGGTACCGTGACCCCCTCGCGGGACGTGATTCTGCTGAGGGACCTGGAGGCCGCCTCCCAGCCGGGAACCAAAATCGCCGCCGACGTGAGGGTAAGGCTCGGCAACGACGTGAACATCGAAGGCTTCGGTCTGCGGGGCAAGCTCCGGGGGGACCTGCGGGTGGTCGAGGAGCCGGGTAAGCGCCC
>JAEHCY010000648.1 GCA_016880695.1 Chromatiaceae bacterium
AAGCTAGCACGGGGATCCGGGAATGCAAGCTCACGAACCGAGCTACAGTCCGGAGCAGATAGCACGCATCGACCCCAGGCGTTGGCCTCCTGCGGACACTGGTCGCCGCTAGGCCCACGATCTTTTTGTCGTCGGGGATGGCCATCAACGCATCTAGGGGCGCAACAAGGTGCTGCTGAGCCAGTTGATGGAATCCAGGGTGACCAGGTGGAGCGCCGCCAGACGGCCCTGAGAAGAGCGCGCTGAAGAAGGCCCTGGTGCTGGCCTCTGGACGTCCGAGCGAGCACCTTTCGCAATCCGCCTGAGGGTTGAAGCCCCAGCGTAGACGGATTGCTCTCCCGGTGGTGTGGAACCGAGCCCCGTACCGGCCGGTTGGCCCGCGCGTGACGATCGGCGGAAAATGCGATGGGCAGAGAAGCAGTCCTATTGGGAAACCGGTAAGACACTCCCCGCCGATAGCACCGATCGTCCCGAGGGGACGGCCCCGCTGTTTCGCTATACCGCCAAGGTGAGCCGCCAGGTCTGGAAGCGGCGGGGCTGGTGCGGTTGGGGCGCTCCAGTATTGAGGTGACCGACGCCCGGGGTCTCCAGGATCTGGCCGATAGGGCTCTGTGACCAAGTCACTGAAGTGGCCCCCCCAGAGGGTGCAAGCTGTGGCCATCCGCTCCATCCCGGCGGCCCAACTGACCCAACGGAGAAAACCCACCCTGCAGAAAAACACTGGCAGCCTTGACCGCACCCTGCGCATCGTCGCCGGGCTCGTCCTGATCGCCCTGGTCGCCACTGGCACCATCGGTGCCTGGGGCTGGATCGGTGTGGTCCCCCTGGCCACCGGCCTCCTCGGTTGGTGTCCCGCCTACCGCCTGTTCGGGATCAACACCTGTCGGGTGGTCTGAGCCCGCACACCCACACCCGGGGCCGGCGACCCGCCCCGAGTGCTGTGAATTACCACCGCCACCGGAGATTTCGGAGGATCGGATGAAAAAACTCGCCACGCTCGCCGGCTCCCTGACCCTGCTCGCCCCAGGGGCCTGGTTCGATTGCCGCAAGATCGATACTGCCCCGGCCGACGTGCGCCGAGGCTATGAGTGCATCCACCACACCAGCAAGACCTTGGGTCCTGACGGCAACAAGAAAGTTCCCGACGCTACCCCTTACTCCACTACCAACATCGCCTGCTCGAGCTGCCACTTCACCGGTGGCCCTGTCCCCTATGACACACCCCCGTACCAGTCCCCCGACAAGTATGCGAACCGGCCCTACTTCCGCCCGCTGGGAGGTCTCTAGCCCCGGGCAACAGAGGGCGCCTGGAATCGATCGAGGCACTCCCGCAAGCGGACGCACCGCATCCCGGCACCCCCGCATCCACAGGGGATGCCGTGACCATTTCAGATCTTGCCGCCTCTCCAGCCCCCGCGTAGCATCGCGGCGATCCCATCAGCCTCGGAGCCTGTTCCATGGATGCCGACAACCCCGGCGAGCCCGGCGCCGAGGCCATCGATGCCTTTATCGCCCGCTGGCAGCACGCCGACGGCACCGAGCGGGCCAACTACCAGCTCTTCCTCACCGAGCTTTGCACCCTGCTCGGCCTGCCCCAGCCGGACCCAGCGCGGGAGGACACCCGCGAGAACGCCTACTGTTTCGAGCGGCGGGTGATCTTTCAGCACGGCGACGGCGCCCAGAGCCCCGGCTTCATCGACCTCTACCGCCGCGGCTGCTACGTGCTGGAGACCAAGCAGACCGGGCTTGGGCTCGACACCGCTGGCTGGGACAAGGAAATGCTCCGCGCTCACGGCCGCGCCATGCAGTACGCCCGCGCCTTGCCCATCGCGGAGGGCCGCCCTCCCTTCGTGGTGATCGTGGACGTCGGCCGCAGCCTCGAGTTCTACAGCGAGTTCAGCCGCACCGGCGGGGCGTACATTCCCTACCCGGACCCCCGTTCCCATCGTATCCGCCTCGACGACCTGCGCCGCCCCGAGATCCGCGCCCGGCTGTGCGCCGTCTGGCTCGACCCCCTCTCCCTCGACCCTACCCGCCGCGCCGCCCTTGTTACCCGCGAGATCGCTCAGCGTCTCGCGCGCCTGGCCGTTTCCCTTGAGACCAGCGGCCACCCCCCGGAGCTGGCCGCAGCCTTCCTCATCCGCTGCCTGTTTACCCTCTTTGCCGAGGACGTGGGCCTGTTGCCGAGCGCCGGCTTCACCGACCTGTTGCGCTCGGTGCGCGACAACCCCGCTCAGTTCGTGCCCCTCACCGAGCACCTGTGGCGCGACATGAACGAGGGCACCGACTTCTCCGTGATCCTGCGCGAGCGCGTCCTGCGCTTCAACGGCCGGCTCTTCGCCCAGGCGCAGGCCCTGCCGCTCCATCGCGACCAGATCGATCTCCTCATCGCCGCCGGCCGCGCCGACTGGCGCCAGGTGGAGCCCGCCATCTTTGGCACCCTGTTGGAACGCGCCCTCGATCCCCTGGAGCGCCACAAGCTCGGTGCCCACTACACCCCGCGCGCCTACGTCGAGCGCCTGGTCCTGCCCGCCGTCATCGAGCCGTTACGCGACGACTGGACCGCCGTGCACAGTGCCGCCTTTAGCCTCCACGAGCAGGGCAAGGACGGCGAGGCCATCAAGCTGGTCTCTGCCTTTCAGGTCCGCCTCGCCAATGTGCGGGTGCTCGATCCTGCCTGCGGCTCGGGCAATTTTCTCTATGTCACCCTGGAGCACCTCAAGCGCCTGGAGGGCGAGGTCCTCGATACCCTGGAGGCGTTGGGCCAACGCCAGATGCTCATGGAGCTCGAAGGCGTCAGCGTCGACCCCCACCAGCTCCTCGGCCTGGAGATCAACCCCCGCGCCGCCACCATCGCCGAGATGGTGCTCTGGATCGGCTACCTGCAATGGCACTTCCGCACCCACGGCAACCTCAGCCCGCCCGAGCCCGTGATCCGCGATTTCCGCAACATCCAATGCCGCGACGCCGTTCTCGCCTACGACCGCATGGAGTGGGTCACGGACGAGGTTGGCCGCCCCGTCACCCGCTGGGACGGGCGCACCACCAAGCCCCACCCGGTCACCGGCGAGCCGGTCCCGGACGAGACCGCCCGTGTGCCGCTGGAGCGCTACCTCAACCCCCGCCGGGCCGAGTGGCCGGAGGCGGATTTCGTGGTGGGGAATCCGCCGTTTATTGCTGCGAAAGATATACGCGCCGCTTTGGGAGACGGGTACGCACAAGCGGTCCGGACGACCTA
>JAEHCY010000649.1 GCA_016880695.1 Chromatiaceae bacterium
AACAGCGGCGCCAGCAGGGGGCGCACCCCAAGCGGATCAGCCGGCGGCAAGCAGGGTGAGCAGATCCTGGGCGTTCTGCCAGCGGTCTGGACCCGTGGGGAGGCCGGCGCCCTGGAGCAGGCGGTCGAGCTCGGAAAGGCGGGCCCACTCGGACCAACGGACCGACTCGGCTGGTACGGCCGTGGGCGCGCCTGGCGCCCCCCGGGGCTCGGGCGTGGATTCGGGCGCTGACTCGCTGCGCAGGGCGGTCACGGCCGGGGCATCTCCGGTTCCCCGCCGATTGGGCTCAACGACCTTGGGTGTTGGGGCGAGATGCCCGCGATTCCCGCCAGCGGTTGATCAGGTCCTGGGCCTGGGCCTGGTCCGTCTGGTTCTTGAACAGCAGGCCACGGGTCTTGGCGAGCAGGTCCGCGGGGTCCAGGTCGGCGACCCTGCCCGGGGGTTTGCCGCGCCCGGTCTCGGGCACCAGGGCATCGAGCCAGTTGAGCAGTTCTGCCAGGGAGGGCTTGTGGGTCAGGCCGGCCGCGTCCCGGCGCAGAAAGCGGTAGAAATCGAGAAGCTCCTGGAACAGGGTATCGCCACCCCCGGCGAAGCGGTCGGCGAGGCGGGCCTTGACGATTTCCTCGATGGTGACGCGACCGGTCCGGTCCTTGGCGTCCGGGTTCCCCTCGAAGGGCGGCAGTTCCAGGTGATGGTAAACGCAGCGGCGCAGGAAGGGCTCCGGCAGGGCCTTCTCGGAATTACTGGTGATGATGACGATGGGCCGGAAGAAACGCTCCGCCCGGGTCAATTCCACCACCGGCAGGGGATCGGTATCGCTGGCCAGCTCCGGGATGGCGAAGCGTAGCCGCTCGACCTCCACCAGCAGGTCGTTGGGGACGTCCCGGGGGGCCTTGTCGATCTCGTCGATCAGGACCACGGAGCGGGTCTGGCGGCCGGGGTGCCCCACGGCAGCGGTAGGCAGGCGCAGCGCGCCGGGTTGGTCGCCATGGGCGTATTCCAGGGGTTTGGCATGGAGGATGGCCCGACCCAGGGCCTCGAAGGTGATGAAGCGTCGAGGGTCGGCGGCCCGCCCCTCGGTCTGGCTGGCGTGGAAGCGGCCTACGGTGTCGAAGCGGTAGAAGAGGTCGCGGGCCTGGGTGTCGGACTTGACCACGAACTCGGTCAGCGGCAGGTCGAGTTCCCAGGCGATGCTGTGGGCGAGTCGGGACTTGCCGGAACCGGGCTCGCCGGTCATTAGCAGGGGCATGCCCAGGGTCAGCGCGGTGGTGACGGCGGCCTGGAGGTCGGGCCCCGCCCGGTAACCCTCAGCCCGGCGCAGGGCCTCCGGGTCCACCTCCGGGAGGTTGCGGGCGGCCTCGGGGCGCTGATTGCCGTCGCCCATATAGAGTGGTTTGCCGGTCATGGGGGGTCTCCGGGGTTGGCAGGAGATAGGGTCGCCGTGGCGAGGATGTCCAGGGCCGGGCGGCGGATCTGTTTGTAGCGCAGCCGAACCGCGTCGGAGGGGAACAGGGCCTCGAGGGCGTCGCGCAGGCGCTTTTGGGTGTGGGTGTCCAGGCGCCGGGCGCCCGAACGGGTCGGGAGCGGCTTGCTGAGCCAGTTGTCGAGGTCCATGAAGCTCACTCGTGCCAGGGCACCCAGGAGGTTGCAGGCGCCCAGGCGGGCGAGACGCGGCCGGCGCAGGCGCCTCAGGATGTGGGCCCAGATGCCGTTCTCCTCGAAGATGCAGGCGAATAGGAATAGGACCCGGGCGTTGGCGCGGATGCCCGCCAAGCCGCTGAAGGCCTTTATGGCCCCGGCGATGAAGCCCGGGATGCGTGCCCCTTTGTCCGCTACGGAGATCTGGCAGTAAATCACCCGCAGCCCGTCGGCGCCGCCCGGTGGCCCATCGTTGATCCAGTTGAGGATGCGGTCGGCCTCGTCGGCCTGGCCCTGATGGGCGATGCCAGAGGGCGCGATCCTTGCCGCCAGGGCCTTCCAAAGCCCCTGCTCGTCGTAGCGCAGGGGATGCAGTTCCGTGACCAGTGTATCGAGCCAAGACGCACCAGACGACAGGCCGCCAAACTCGACGGCCAAGTGCTCGGCGAGGGCACGCGGGCAGTCCGCGTGACAGGCCTCGAAGGCATAGAACCAG
>JAEHCY010000650.1 GCA_016880695.1 Chromatiaceae bacterium
ACCACCACCTATTTGCGCATCCTGCACGACCTGGGCAAGACCCCCGGCTGGACCATCTTAGCCCCCGAGGTCCGGGAGCGTTTCTCCTTGGAAGCGGTCCACTGGACCGCGGCCGTCGCGGATCAAGCAACGGGGGCCCGCTGGACGGTTGACTCCTGGTTTAGACCCAACGGCCACCTCCCCTTCGTCGAGCCCCTGGACGCGTGGCTCGAGGCCAAGAAGGCCTGGGACCCACCCTACGAGGCACTCAATCCCAGCCCCCCGCACGTCGAGGAGCTCTGCCGCAGCGGCGCACCGGCACAGGTGTCTGCCCTGCGCTAATGGGTTCGAGGCGGTCCCTCGCAAAGGGTATCGGCGGGCGCTGGGCCTGCGAGTGAATCCGCCAATCCGTTGCGAACCGTGGAGCGGAACAACCGCGTAAGGGGTGATAATCGCCGGAGCATCGACGACAATACTCGCCGGGCAGCGGCACCAAGCAACTACAACAACAGGGCGGTGTGCCTTTGGCCCGCACGGCCCAACCCCCAATCGGTTGGCTCGTTGCGCCTGGAGACCCGTCCTGGCCAAGCGGTCCATTCGCACCAGCACCACGCATCACGCCCCTCGCCTGATCAGGACCCTCCACGCCGTCCTCTCCGGCACGCAGGCCCATCCAACGCGTGGATTGCTGGTGGCTCGAGCTACGACCATTGAACCCGAGATCCTGAAAATAAAGGGGAACACTAATGCTGAAGGCTGGGCTTACTTACGAAGACGTCGCAGCGGCCGCCACGATTCTGTGCGAGATCGGACAGGATGTGTCGGTCAACAGCGTACGCCGTCATCTCGGCTCTGGCAGCCGATTCATCATCGGCCGGCACCTTGCGCGCTGGCGCGGCGAGCAGACGATCCAGGCACCCGAAAGCGGTCCCATCGAGAGCGACGCAATCGACACACCACCGCCGCGAAGCTCGCTGGCCCATGCGCTCGAGTCGCTGAGCACCGCACTACAGATATCCACCGAGGCCCAGATCCTGCCGCTTCAGGAAAAGGCACAGAGCCTCAGCGATGAAGTCGCCGCATTGCGCGACGCGATGCTCTCCCGGGAGACAGCCACGGCCGAGCGCGTGCATGAGGTGGCCTCAAAGGCCCGCTCGGGTAACAAGAACCTAGCGGCGAAGGTCGAGCAGATCAACGGGCGCCTGGATGCGAGCGAGCGGGCACTGGGCGAGCTGCAACGAGGGTTGGACGACGCCACCAAGCGCTGGAAGACGGAATCGGAGTGGTTGGGCGCGAAGATCGAGGAGGTCTCCCGCGAGCACAGCTCGCTCATGCACGACCTTCTCGGCAAGCTCCAGGGGTTAAGCGAGGCCCACTCGACCCTGTTGGCGGCCCTGCGCGATCAACAGCTCAGCGCTCAGTCCCAAATCGCCGGACTCGAAGAGCGCCTGCTCGCCGCCACTGACGGCCTGAACGAGCTGTTCTCCCGGCAGGACGGCGACAAACCGAAAAAGAAAAAGGAGTGACCACCGGCGACCGATCGCTTACACGCCATCGGTGTGCCCTCTCCCAGCCGAGTGCGAAAATATTTGGCATTCAGGGGCATTTTCCGTTACAAAATAGGCGATTTCAGTCTCGCCGAGAAAGGCTTGGGGGAGAAACCCAGGGCCATATTCGGCCGAGGCTGACTTTGGGGTAGAGCGACCTGACACCCCCAGGGGCCCTAGATGGAACCTCAGTGCCCCGGCAGCTTGGACGGCGGCAAAGGAAACGCACCGCTACAACAAGGCCAGCAGTGCCACAAGACTGCAAACCACCCCATCGGAGGTTTGACCCATGACGAGCTTGAACTGGAGCGACAGTTACAACGTCAACGTTGAAGCGATCGACGTACAGCACCGGGAGATGGCGGACCTCGTCGAGAAGCTGCATCTCGCCATTGCCGCTGGCGCCGATCCAGACTCGCTCAAACCGATCGTGAGATCCCTGCTCGATCACACACGCGATCATTTCGCCTTGGAAGAGGGCCTGATGGACCAGCACGGCTACCCCAAGACCCGTCTTCACAAGTCAGAGCACGCCAATCTGCTGAGACAGCTCGAGATCGTCCAACAGGCCCTGGCGGAGGGCAGGATCCCGTCTTTCTGTCACAACATGGATATCTCCGCCGACTGGATAATGGTTCACGTGGCCCATAGCGACAGTGAGCTCGGGAGGTTCATCAATAGCCGGCAGGCCTGAGACCGGGCTCCCGCCCCAGGCCCCCTGGCACTACCCCTTGGAGATCAGGTGCAATCTTTTCGGTGCCCCCTGGGCCACCGGGTGGAGCACCGACACCACGAGAGGGATCTCAGGCAACATTTTCATCGTTCCGACATAAACCTCTAGGAGGACTAAATGGCAATACCGATAACAGAGCTCCGCGGAATCGGCGCAAGTACCGCCGTCGTGTTGGCTAAGCACGGATTTCAGTCGGTCGAGGACCTCGCCAAAGCCCCGCTGGCCGACATTCTGGCCGTCCCCGGCTTTGGTGGAGCGCGTGCCCAGAGGATCAAGGACGCCGCCAACGAAATGTTGGGCGCCGAACGGACCACAGCCAAGGCCGCCCCGGAGCCCGAACCCTCACCCGCGGCAGCACCGGCTCCTGCTGCCAAGCCTAAGCCCGCGACCCCTCGCGCCGCTCCCGCGGTGAAGGCAGAAAAGCCAGCAAAGAAAGCCATGAAGCCGGAAAAAGCGCCCGCCGAAGAGAAACAGGCCAAAACGAAGGCCAAGCCCGCAGCACCGGCTCCTGCTGCCAAGCCTAAGCCCGCGATGAAGGTAGAGAAGGCAGAGAAGCCGGCGAAGAAAGCCAAGAAGCCGGAAAAGGCGCCCGCCAAAGAGAAGAAGGCCAAGAAGAAGTAAACGCCGTTTCCCGGGTGGGGGTGGGGAATGCTATGGGCTGGCCCCGCCCCCCGCCAGGGATCGCCACTCAGCGCTGCGCCTGTGAGATTCGCGCTGGGGGCTGGGGTGCACCGACCACGGCTGAGACATCCCCGCAGAATACGCTCCTCGGGACCGATGCCCGCGAGACGGCGGCAGCGCTGGAAGTGGTCCGCCCCAGGGTCGGCCTGTCCTCATCAGAGGACCTGGGTTGACCTGCTACCGGACCCGATCAGGGCATTGCGCCTTCACTCGCCCTCGCCGACCGCTGGAAAGTGGAGTCCGCTGGCTAGAACCTGCCGAGGTCCGTCGGCTTGAACGATGGGTCCGCGACCGACTCGCGCCAGAGTTCGGGGTGATCCAGCGCCTTTGCACACCTCACCGTACCCCCACAGGGCTTGGAAAGCTTACCCTCGAGTAGCAGAACCAACCAAGCGTCTGCGTTCTTGGCTGGTATGGGATAGGGCGCTGCAAAACCGAGGCTACCTGCGGGCATGAAACCGAACCGAGGGTAATAGGCCGGGTGCCCCAGCACGAACACAGCACTCACGCCGGATCGAGCAAGGATAGCCAGACCCTCGACAATCAGCCGTCCGCCAATGCCCTGCCTCTGCCTCTCCGGCGCCACCCCCAGTGGCGCCAACAGCGAGAATCGATGCGCAGCGCCGGGCTGGAGATGAGCGGCCGTGAAGAGGATGTGCCCTACCGGCTTGTCGTCCACCAGTGCCACCAGCGAAAGGTCGGGCTTGGCACTTGGATCGCAAAGCAGGGCTGCGGTGAGATCAGCGACTGACCCCTCATCGGGAAAGGCGGCGCGGTGTATCGAGAGAATCGCCGCGAGATCGGCGTCGGTCGCCCGCCGGATTATCAGTGGCATAGGCTATTGTCCATGGCTGCTGTCGGCTGGATGTGTCTCGGGCCATCCGTCGGGTCTTGCCACGTCGTTCTCTCCCGCCATCAGCCAAGCCTGGCACCATCGAGCGTCGTGGATCGGAACTTTCGATAGCATTCGCAGCGCCTGAGCAGCACCGCGGTGCTCTTGGGCATGGATACCCGCGCCCGGGCGATGTGGGTCAGCAGATGCTTGCCGTCGCGAATGAGCTGATGACCGTCCTCCTCCTCGCGGGCGGCGAGAATGGAGTCGCGTACCGCCGGAAGCGGGGCCATTTCGCAGAGCTGGTCGCCCGCTGCAACGAAGGTGGCCCACACATCGAAGATGGCCGGATCGGTCCGTAGCGTCTCGCATTTATCCCTGGCTGCCGCCGCAAAACGCTGGAGCCGTTCTCCGACGCCCTCGAAATGGCGGCTGCCCTCAAGGGCCGCCGCGAGTGCCGCGGCGACCCGGTCGATCTCCCGCATGGTTTGGGCGATCTTGAGATAGCGGCTCTCATAGAAGGCCTCGACGGACATCGAGAAGGCCTTGAAGGGCTCGCCCCACAGCTCATCGATGCCTTCCTCGCCGCTGCGATGACGCACGGTCTTACCGAACTCCAGGGCCTCGAGCAGACAGCGGCCACACTCCTGCATCAGGGGGTTGTCCGACTCGACCTCCACATCGACCGCTTGCAGCTCCACCAGCCGGGTGAAGATATCCGTCGCCCGATTGATCAGTGCCCCGGCGAGCATCGCCCCCTTGACCCGCCTGCGGGCGGGATCGGTCTCCGACTCATAGGCCTCCCGCGCCTCGTCGAGCCGCTTTCCCGGAATATTGAGCCCGTGCTCGACGTGGTTGAACAACCGGCAGGTCAGCGCCTCGATCAGTCGTTTCTTGGCCTCAAGGGAGTCCTTCGGCGGCTCATACCATTTGATCCAATAGCCGTCGTAGTAGACGCGGACATACCCGTCAAACTCCCGCCGGCTCCCGTTCTTGATCTTTTTTGGGGTCTTATGGGACATCTGGCGTTCCAGCCACAGAGAAAGGCTCGGTCCGATGCTGTATCGGGCCAAGCGCAGGTTGCTGAATCGGTGAACCTCGCCGACATCCCGGCCGGCGCTGGGGAGACCCCGCGGGTGGTATCAACCTAGGAACCGCCGTTGCTGCCATTAGGCCCCTGCGATAAGCCTTGCTGCGCGGGGCAACTCGGGGCGAACGGAGCATCACCCCGCCGATCACAGACCGCCCATTCCGAGCAGCCTTGACCGGGCGTATCGGGGTATCGCCCCGAGCAGGCCGCAGAGAGACCCTGGCGAGGGCTACCCTGGGTCCAGTCGCAGGAGGCATCCAATCCGCAACTGCCGGATCTAGGATCAACCGAGGAACCGCTCGGCCTCCTCTAGGCCCAACCCCTCCGGTCGGATTTCCGCCTGCGGGAACCTCGCGATGACCACCGCGCGACCCCCCTCTCGACATAGCCCGATCTCCGAGACACACACCTCTTGCCCCTGCGCACCCGTCTCGCCACTGGTCCTCACGTTTAAGCGGTCGAGAAAGGCGCAATTCTGCACCAGCTCCACATACCGTTCCGGCTCCTGGAATACCTCCGCAATCACCTTGATGGCATCCTCGAGGCTATAGAACTGAGCCCGGGCGGATCCAAGCGCCCGCTCCGCCTCTCCAACACGCGCATCAAGCGTTTCCCGGGCGGCCTGTTGTGCCGCCATCTCGGTGGCGGGGGTTTCGCTGCCGGCGCCCCCGGATTGTTCCTCCAGCAGATTCTGCTGGATCTTCAATTTGCTGAGCCTGGTTTCGAGCTCGCGCAGATTCGCCTCGTGATCACCGATCCGCTGAGCTGCGCGGCAGACCAGAACATCGAACGCCCGCAGCTGCAGCTTGGCGCGCAGCTCCTGCTCGGTCGCCGAGGGCAGATCCACCCGATGCTCGGAAAACCGCACGGTCACCTGCGGCACATCCCGTTGCAGAACATCCCCGGCGACTTCACTGCCGAAGGTGTGCGCCTCTTTTCGCTGCATGCTGAGCAGCGCAAAGGCCTCGCTCAGATCTGGGTTACCGGCAAACAGGGCTTGGAGCTCTCGGCTTTCACTGAAACTGCGCCCGAGCTGGTCGACCCCAGCGAAAATGGCGTTGACCACCGGGTCTTGTGCCCATGCCCTGCGATTACAGGCCAACGGGCCCGGAACGCTCTCCGCGACCCGCATGGAATAATCCAGCGCGTGCGCCATCAGCGGGATCAGCCGACTGCGATAGCCCTTGACTGCGCGGATTCTCGGGTTAGTACCTGCCACCACCCGCTCTAGCGCCTGGTCGAGAGCGGCCTCGTCACATTCGCTTGCGGCCCTTTGCGCACGGTACCCCTGCATCTGGCTCCAGAGACTCACATCGACACCCTCCTCCTCCAAGTAGCGCCCGTCATCACCTCTGCGGGTGCCCAACCGCCCGATAAGTGGGCTGTTCTGTTGTTGTGATCGCCTTCATTATTGCGCAGACAGCCGGCCTTACAAGCTTCAGGACGCGATCACCCCAACGCGCCGTCCGCTTGCGGCCCGGCCGGGCGGTGGTCTGGTGCCTGCCTACCTCGGTGGCACCCCAGAGCTTGGCCGGCTATGGCAACGCCAGAGCGAGTCGAACCTGGGCCACAGCATCCCGACGGCGAGTCGTTTCATCGGCGCGGGCACCTTGTCGCCCTCCCCTTTACGCCGCTTTCGGGCATAGGAAGGAGGGTCTGCACGCCCCTAGCTGTTCCTTGGCGTGCCCCGGCAGCTCCGACCCGCTCGGCTCGGGCTACCCCTGCGGGTTGGGCTTGCGATGACCCCGATCCTGGAAGCGACTGGCGAAAGCTCACCCCGGACTGGCTGCCTTATCCCCGTCTGCTTTGGCCGGAGCGGGGTACCACTGCGCCCGTGGCACCCAGACATTCTCCGCCGGCTGGGCCATGAAATGGGGCGACATGATCTGCACGCCGTATTCGTTGAAGACGTCCTGAATATTGGCGTGCAGGTCGGAGAGGATGCGGATGCGCGTTTCCGGGCGGTCGAGATGCACCACCAGCTGGTACTCGGGATAGAAGTCCGAGAGGGAGCGCTGCAGAACGAAAGGTTTGGGCTCCTGGCGCACACCGGGCGTGCGCGCGGCCGCCAGCTCCAGCATGGCGTGCACCTGGCGCCAGGGCGCGTCGTAGCCAATTGTCACTGTGGTGCCAACGATCGATCCCTGATCCTCGGCGAGCCGCGAGTAGTTGGTGATGGGGGAGCCCACCAGCACGGCATTGGGGACGGTGATGGCCTCCCGCTTGGGCGTAACCACCTTGGTGGAGAGCATGCCGACGTCGCTCACTGTGCCCTCCGTCTCACCGACGCGCACGTAGTCGCCCGTCTTGAGGGCACGACTGTAGGCCACCACCAGACCGCTCATCACCTGGTTGATCAGCCCGGCCGAGCCCAGGGACACCATGAGCCCGACGAAGACGCTGATACCCTTGAAGGCATCGGAATCCGATCCGGGAATGTAGGGATAGGCCACGGTCAGAGCGAAGATCCAGATCAGCGTACCGCTAAGACGCCGGGTTGCCTTCGCGGTATCCGGCGCGAGCCAAGGCACAGACATGGCCCCGAGCTCCACCGATCGGAAAAAGCCGTCGACCCCGCGCACCAGGATACGGGTCAGCACGAAGATCACCAACACCGTGAAAAGCCCAGGGATCGCATCGAGCACACCACCGCCAAGCCGCTTTAGCAGGTCGATGAGGAACTCCGCAAGGCCCTCGCCCCAGGGCCTGGTGTAGGGATGCAAACCGAAGACGAAGGTGAACCAGAGGTAGGTGGCAATGACGACGAGACCGAAGGTCGTGAGCTTGACCGTGCCGCGCTCCAAGGCCTCCAGCAGGGGACGCAACGTGACGCCCCCCAGCTTCACATCGACCTTGGCCAGCAGCCGCCCGCGGCTCAGGGCTCGGCGATGCAGCCTGAGCACCAGCCCGATCGCAATCCCGAAGATCGCGGTGGCGGTCAACGCCAAACCGATCGCTTTTAACAGTCTGGGTAGCGATTGCTGCTCGCGCCGCGCATCCAGCGCCGCCTGTAACTTAGCCACCGTCTCCCCCGCCAGCTCCCCGAGGGTTTGGCCAACGCTGGTATCGGCATCCTCCGGAAGAAGTCCCATCACCTGCCTGCCGTCGATCAGGACCCAGTAGCCCGATAGGTTCCCGAGAGTCCCCAGCGCCCTGGTAACCGCCTCGCCCGGACCTTCGGCGAGGATCTCGTTAATCTTCCCGCCGATGCGATCCACGCGCTCCTTTGGCGTAATGCCCATCACCTCGGCGTAGAGGGTGACGATGCGCCGGTTCCACACCCAGAGGGTTGCAGCCTCGCCTCTGCGAACCTCCACTTTTGGACCCTCCTGGGCAAAAGCACTGCTCGCAGCCGTGGCCACGAGGACCCAGGCCCCCAGAAGGGACATCAGCCCGCTTTGGAATCTCGGAGAGGTCTTAGCCATGCGTGAGCCTTCGGTGGGTGAGCACGCCGATAGTGTAAAGGCGCCGTGAGCCCAACCCGATGGACCCACGGCGCCGGCGGATCGGCGGCCAAAACGATGCGAGGCTACGAAACCGACCCGGCCGTTACTTGCCGGGCGCCCTCACCTGGATCGAAACCGACTCCTCGTAGACGGCGTGCACGTTGTCGCCTTTCTTGATCGTGGAAAGATCAACGCCCTCCCCCGCCTTGAGCACCACCGTCTGCTTGGCGCCCTTCACGGTGACCTCCCGCGCCTTGGGATCGATAGCCTCCACGGTGGCGACCGCCTCTACGGTGTGGGTGGTCTTCATGCCCGGCTTGTCGCCCAGTTTGGCGCGATAGCAACTGTACTCGTCGCGGCGCTCGCGCACCTGGGTGTAGGCCGGCTCCAGGGCGATGGCCAGCGACTCGGTGACCTCGACCTCGACGATGTCGCCGACCCGGATCTGCGCGAAGTTGCGCACCTCCTCTCCGGCAACGATAGTGACCAGCGAGCCGTCTTCCCGCTTGAGGGTGACCTCTCGAGTGTTTGCGTCGATCTTCTCCACGGTGGAGACACCCCGGAGGGTTTCCGCGACGACACCCCCCGGCATGTCAGCCGCGACCTGGGCTTGAGAAACCACAGCCAGGGCAAGCGCGGTGGCCAGGGCGAGGGCGAGGGTCTTGCGGGCATAGCGATCAATCATGTCGAGATCTCCGTTGTGTGTGAGGAAAAAGGTTGGAGCATCCCGCAACCCACCCGCTGCGGGGCAGGTTGCGGGCCAGGGAACCACCCCCCGTTTCCGGGCCAAACCGATTCGCAGCCCCACGCACGATCGGGGGTTTTCCAGGCGAGACGAGGTCTGGAGACGATTCTTTGATGGTGCCCGGGCTGGTCTGCGGGAATGAAAGCCGCAAAGGGGACCTCAGCAAGGCTGGCGCGCTTCCCTACGCCACCTTCATTCCCGAGTGTTTCATTATACGGGCAGAGGTGACTTGTCGCTCTCCAATCCGCTGGGCTTTGGGCCCCTCCCCCACTTGCCGTTCTCTCCTCAACCCTGTGCTCGGGGCTCTCCGCGCGCAGCTTACCGATACCGATCGCGGCCTTGCATGCCGGACATGGCACCGGTCCCGTCGGTATCGTCTGGCTTCCGCTGGCAATTCGGCACGGTCCGAACATTCGGGACGGGGTTGCAGCCCGGTCGACGTAGCCGGGCTGGCGCAGCCGAGCAGCGCCAGGGCGGGGAAGAGCATTACGGATAACAATGGCAGGATTTTCATTATTGACGTGATCCTTAATGGTTTGATCGCCGATGGTTTAGCCTGTCCAGGGCTTTCTGACCGGCATTACCCTCCCTCCAGTGGACTCTATCCTCCTTCAGGTTCGGCCGGATGGCCGGTTCATGTCATGCTGACCCGCGTTTTCATTTCCCATCGAAG